>DATKYL010000291.1:0-6032 GCA_035528515.1 Acidobacteriota bacterium
CCGGCTTGTGGCGACATGCGCGAGAAAAGTGAACTGATCCTCCAGCCCCCGCGTGATGTCACGGTGGGGGCCGCTCCAGGTCCGAGGCGGCCCGACACGCACTGAACAGAGAAACGGCAGGAGCAGGGCGCGGGATTTGGGTAGTGCGCGTTCCGGTCCGACGAGAAAAACCGGAACGACCGGGATCCCCGGGTACTCAGCGATGAGGCGCCCAATACCGCTCTTAAAGTGCTCCAGCGCCCCCGGTTTACCCCGCGTCCCCTCGGGGAATACGATGATGTTGTGGCCTGCGTCGAGTCGGCGCCGGATTTCCTGAAGCGGATCGTGCTGCGTCGAGGCTTCGCCGCGTCGAACCCAGAGCGGTTGGAACAGAAAACGCACGAGGCGGAAGACAATCCGGGATCGAGAGAAGTACTCCTCTTCGGCGACGGCGTGGGTGCGCGCGATGTGGCCCAGCGGGAGCAGGTAGAAGAGGAGCAGGATGTCCAGATGACTGTTGTGGTTGGCGATGATGATGTAATGGTCCAGATGCCGCAGATGGCCGCCGCCGGTCACACGCACCCCGTACAGCAGCTTGACCAAAGGCCGCAGAACCACCAGATGCGCCAGCGCGCGCCAGAATTCAACGGCGGATCGTGTGCTCATGTGAGAAAGTAGCGGATGTAGTGAAAGACAACCGGCGCGGCGAAGAGAAGGGATTTGAGGTTGTCGATGTACTGTCCCCGTCCCGGCAGCAGGTCGTCCTCCCGGATACCCAGATCGGCTTCGATGTAGCCGCTGGTATGCTGCCCCATTACGGCGAGAACAGGAATCATAAGGCCGAGCCAGATTGAATGATTCAACGGGATCGCGGTCCACGGTGACAGCAGCACGGTGAGCGCCACCACGAACGGGGCGGCGATCGCGACGCGGAGACCGAGGCTCATGCCGCGCGTCAGCGTCCACCGTTCGATCACCGCCGCGGCGATATCGCAGAGCGCCACGCTCAGAATGAGCATCACCGCCATCCAGATCGAGAAGCGCATGAGGTAGCCGACGTGCCCCATGCAGAAGACGAACAGAAACAGCCCGAAGTCGATCGCGCCGATCGAGAACACCGTCCCCTGCACCTGCCGTCCGCCCAGCGTGATGAGAAGCGGGATCGCCAGGAACGCGTAGACCGGAATGGAGATAATGAACATCCCATACCAATCGATCAGGACAAAGTAGAACATGAACGGGATGGCCAGATAAGCGCCGAGAATGCCGACGCGGTCCTGGAGACGGACGTTGATCAGCGAGAAGTACTCGCGCAGTGCGACGAAGCTGACCAGCGCCAGCACCCAGACCCCCACCGCCAGGGAGACCATCCGGGTGACGGCAAAGCAGAGGAAAAACGCCCACGTCGTGCCGAGGTAGGTGGCGAGAGGAAAACGGCCGCGGATCGCCACCCGTGCCAGGTTGGCCAGTGTCAGGAGCGCGAAGAGAAGCAGTAAGACCGCTGTTTGCTCCGTGGGCATGATTGTCTCCACCCGTCGCCGGGGCACAAGACGAGGTCGCACCAACCCGACCATAATGACGCGGCGGTCCCCCGGCGTCAATGACAAAACCGCCGGCGCTCCGGGCACGCAGGCGGTTTTCGGTTGGTGGGAAACGGGGGCGGGGTTATCTATCGGGCCGACGCAGACCGTCGCTTTCGGGGGCTTGGAGGATGTGTCTTGACTACCACGACTCAAACGGCTGAAAGCGTGCCCGGCAGGGACGCGCCCCGCTGGGAACTCGACTCGATCTTTCCCGGCGGCGCGGCATCCGAAGAATACCGCACTTTCGTCACCCAGGTATCCCTCGATCTGGATCGCGCGCAGGAAGCGCTCGGGTCGTTGCCCGATTCGCTTGTCGGTGCCGGGAGCGCGGCGTGGGCGGGCTGGATCCAGACTTTCCAGGATCTCGAGGAACGCGTCGGTCTGGCCCGCTCGTTCGTTCTGTGTCTGGTGAGCCAGAACGTCGACGATACCCGCGCGGGCACGCTGATGGGTGAGACCATCGGGCTGAGTGCGCGCTGGGATGCGCTGGAGACTTCTTTGGAATCATTCGCGGCGCGACAGGATGACGACGTCTGGGAGAGCTTCGTGACCGGCGACGGCGTCCGGGACATCCGCTTCTACCTCGACCGCATTCGTCGCACGGCCCGCATGAAAATGCCGGAGCAACTCGAAAAGCTGGCCCTGGAACTGGCGGTCGACGGCTACCACGCGTGGAATCAGCACTACGAGAAAATGGCCGGTGACTTGCGCGTTTCAGTAGAGGCCGGGGGGAAGACCGAGACCCTCTCGCTGGGCCAGAACGCGTCGCGCATGACTGATCCTGATCGGAACGTGCGGCGTGATTCCCTGACCAAGATGGAAACCGCGTGGGAATCGCACGCCGATCTCGCGGCGATGGCGCTCAACGCCCAGGCGGGATTCCGGCTGGCGCTCTATCGCAACCGCGGCTGGGACTCGCCGTTGACCGAACCACTCCTCTTGTGCCGCATGGAGCAGGCGACGCTCGACGCGATGTGGGATGCGATCGCCGACCGCGGCCGTCCCATTACCGAATACGTCGACGCCAAGAAACGCCTGCTGGGGATCGACCGTTTCTGCTGGTACGATCAATCGGCACCGGCCGGGAAGATGCAGCGCCAGTTCTCGTTCGCCGAGGCCGGCGACTTCATCATTACGCACCTCGGCAGCTTCTCCGACGAACTCGGCGAATTCGTCCGACGTGGGCTCGCCGCCCATTGGGTTGAGGCAGAAAGCCGGCCGGGCAAACGGGCCGGCGGCTGGTGCAGTTGGCTGCACATCCGGCAGCAGCCGCGCATCTTCATGACCTTCACGCCCGACTACCGCAGTCTGGCAACCCTGGCACATGAATTCGGCCATGCGTTCCACGGTCACATTCTGCAGAATGAGCCGTGCTTCGTCCGGCACTATCCGATGACGCTGGCCGAGACCGCGTCGATTTTCAATGAACTGCGCGTCGCCGACGCGGCGCTGGCGGACGCCGCCGACCGCGAGGAAAAGCTCGCCCTGATCGATCAGGGACTGCAATCGGCACTCACCTTCTTCTGCAATATCCGGGCGCGTTATCTCTTCGATCGTCGATTCTACGCCGAACGGGGGAAGGGGATGGTCGAGCGCGAACGACTCTCGCAGATCATGGCCGACGCGCAGAAGGAAGCGTTCTTCGGCATGCTCGATGAGAACGAAGGGCTGCACCCGCTCTTCTGGGCTTCGAAGTTGCATTTCTTCCTGACGGATGTGCCGTTCTACAATTTCCCCTATACCTTCGGGTTCCTGTTCGCCAAGGGAGTCTATGGGCTCGCGTCGGCCGAAGGATCCGCGTTCGCGCCGCGCTACCGGGCGCTGCTCGGCGACACCGGACGCATGACGACCGAAGAGGTGGCGCACAAACATCTGGGTGTTGATCTGACGAAGCGGGAATTCTGGGATCAGGCCGTCGACGAGGCGCTCGCCGATATCGACGTATTCAAGAGTCTGTGCGGGTGAGCGACAGTAACCGCACGGCAACGACAGTGATTACGTAATCCCGTAGACTGACGGGGGCGTCAGGTACTCGGGGTGGCGCTCACGCACCGCCCGCCGCACCTCGTAACAGAGGTGACAGGCGTCGACGTAGCCATCCTCTGTATCGACACCACACTCCCGTGCCAGCGCCGCCGGGCCGCCGCGCAGCAGGGGGCTGCAGATCGGATGCGTCGCGGGATCGTATGAACGCAGCAGCGCGGCCAGCGGCGTCTTCCACATCGAGCCGATGCATAAACCCTGGCAGAGATGTACATTGCCGAACGGATCGACGTGCACGCGCCCCGGGTTTTCGAGGTCTTCGTCGGGACACGAGGTGAAGGTGTCGGCCGGACGGCGGGGGAGACCCTCGGTCAGCTTGTCGACCGCGCGGCCGCGAAAACGCACATCGCCGCCGATGATCGGAGCGCCCTTCTCGGAGCTGTCCTCTGTGGTATCGCGGACATGCGGCGCTTCAATGCAGATCGTGCCCATCGGAATCCCCAGTTCACGGGCGGCGGTGCGGGCATACTCCGCCGGGCTCACCGTGTCCTCGGAGTGGTGGAAGGCGTCGTCGCTGAGGCTCAAATCGGAGAGACCGATCGACGCGAACGGTTCGAGCCAGAGCTTCGCATCGTCGGCGGAGGTGGCCCAGTAGCAGTTGGTCACAATCCCCGCATCGAGTCCCGCGGCACGGGCCATCCGCACACCGGCAACCATCAGCGGGTAGAACAGAAACGGTTCGCCGCCCTCGAAGTAGACGTTCGTGATGGATTCGACCGCGGCGATCTGCGCGAACGCCTGTCCCAGCCGTTCCCCGGTGAACGTTCCCTCCGTCCACGGACCGCAGTAGAGAAAGCAGTGGTCGCATTCATACGTGCACGCGTAGGTCAGCAGGAAATGTATGCCGGTCAGCATGTCAAAGTCTCCTTCGCTACTGATACGAGCGCACGCGGACAAGGGAGATCCGTCCTTCCTCCACCGTCACGGTTACATTCTTCCGATCGATCGCAAGGTCGTTCGCATCATGGAAGATGAGTCCCAATGTCGCCGTCCCCGGCGGCAACCGGAGGCGCATCATCCGGATCCGGCCGGGCAGAAACAGCCACGAGCGCGTGTCGGCCTGCTCGGTGACCACATTGGCGATATTGATGAGTGCGCCCAACACACCGTCCGTCTTCTTCGCGGTGCGCCGGGCGAACTCCTTGACCAGCGCCCGGGCGATGGTCTTGAGGAGGAGTTTCGGCAGCCGATCGTTGAACTCCCCGTGCGCGATCGCCGTCAGCGGCTGCGCCGGTTCCAGTGGGACGACACCGGTCGTCGCGTCCGGTCGTACCACCTCGACCCAGTCGACGGCCGAAGTGTAGTCGCTCATCCGCGGGAACGAAAAACGCAGCACATGATCGAGCTTGGTCCCACTGGCGGAGTAAGAATAGATGTTGTCACCGTATCGACCGACCAGGACGGAGGCGTACTCGTCCTCGCAGTTCTTGCAGTCGCGGTACCGCTTGTCGTTGTCGCGATCGAAAATCGGCAGGATGATATCGACCGGGAGGAGATACGGCGCGAAACCGGTTTCGACGAACACGATGACATTGGCATCGTCGGCGGCAATGTCGCTGTCCGGAAATCGGTCGGCCAGCTCCGCCGCTTCGTCGTCGGCGCCGATCGCTCGCAGGGACCGATACAACCCCGCGGCCAATCCGTCCGGAGCCTTCACACCATAGAGCGAGCGATAATCGGCGTAGCCCCGCCACGCATCCCGATACGAAACGGCGGCGTCATTGCGTTCCCCGGCGTCCTCGTACAGCAGGCCGGTCAGGTACTGCATGAAAGCGTCGTTCGCGTATGCATTCTTGCCTTCCCGTTCGTCGGCCAGCTCCGTCAGGCGCCGGTTGGCTTTGCGGGCCTCGACCAGGGCGTCATCATAGAGATCGAGCGCGAGATAATTGAACGCCCGGTAATAGTGGATCATCACCAGTTCATGGGCGTAACCGCGGTAGGGGAGAACGTTGTCGCTGGTGACGAGCGACGCCAACTCACCCGTGACGCTCTTGGTGAAGAGATCCTCGGCGCGCAGCTCGGCCGCCTCGAACGCTGCGTTGGACGCCGCGAAATTCCCGGCCGCCTGTTCTAGGTAGCCGCGCTCGAGCAGGTAGAGGAGATCGGACGGCTTTTCTTTGTGCTTGCCGAACTCGGTCAGGGCCCGATCGGGGCGGTCCGCAACCAACTCCGCGCGCACCGCCGCAAGCTTCTGCGTGTGTGACGCGCAGCCGCCGGCGGTCGCCGCCAGCACGATCACGCAGATGACGCCCGACCAGCGCCGCCGCCGGACCGCAGTTGACCGGTCAGTCGGCATAAGGACGGCCTATGGTTTGTACCGCGACTGGGCGATGAACTTTTTGATCTTCTTCTGGCCCATCCAGACCTTCACGTTCGTCTCGATGCTGACGAGCGTCAGATCGGTCTGGTAGTAGGACACCGTCTCTT
>DATKYL010000292.1:0-2270 GCA_035528515.1 Acidobacteriota bacterium
TACAGCGCCAGTGAGCTTCTCCTTTTGCTCTGGCGTAATGTCCACGCCTGCCGACTGTAGCTCCCGTATTCTGGAGGCTACCACGAGGTCGAGTTTTTGCTCAGAGGTCAACTCGAGAAAGGGATCGTTATCGATCTCAACTTGCGGGACGAGATTTCTCCACGTGATTGGCTGCACCGTATCAGTGGAGGCCGCCAAGTCGATACCCTTGGTGAACGTTTGATGGAACGCATTAACAGCGCTATCATCGCGCAAATCTTCCCTTTGCTCGACGGTGTTGGCATCCAGGGTCCAGCCGCTGAACATACGCGACTCTCCATCGAGGATGAATATGGTGGCATCGCTTGCTTCGACACGCAGCAGGCCCGAGACTTGAACCGGCACATAGAGAGACTGGCCCTGCGGATCTTCTTTCAATCTCACCCGCACGAGCTCATTTGGCGGAGGGGGCGGAAGGTGGCTGCACATCCCCACCTGAGAGACCAGATAGCCGTAGTAGGTTCCATCTGGGGCCTGTGGCGCGGGGATCAGATAGCCCGACAGCGTCACCTCGACCTTGTCCAACGCGGGGTTCGTGGCCATGAGTGCGGCCTTCCGCTTCTTGGCGACCTCCCAGCGTTGGGCGATCAGCTCATCGATGTCGTAACCGTTGATCTCCAGCATGTCCTTCGCCGCGGTGCGTCGGGCTTCGAGCCGGGCACGCTCATCTTCCGCAAGATCGTCTTGCAAGAGTCTCTCATCCACCTGAAGAATGAGCTTCAACTCATTCAGCAGTTGGAACCCCATGTCTCTGTAGGGATCGTCGAAGACGACGGCCAAAGGGTCCACCAGGTCTGAAAACTCGATCTCTTCAGGGGCAGCAGACGACTTGGTGGCGGCCAACATGGCCGCCACCGCAAAAACGAATCCTAAGAACCGCATATTACACATTCTGTGTTTAACACTGCGTTAGGCATGACAAAGGTCATGAGCCTCCGTCAAAACCATATAACTACTGAACAGATTGGCCTGCCGATTGCATGCTGATGCTCTCCGAAAGGAGGGCATGACCCATGTTGACGCCAGCGTGCTTCCCCTCACTCAGGGGATACGTGATGGCGTCCAGGACGGATGACCGCAAGCAACTCTCGGACGAGCAATGGTTTCTGATCGAGGATCTGTTTCCCTGGGAGCCGCCCACCCGCGCCGGCGGGCGGCCTCCCGTTCCGCCGCGCGCGGTCCTCGAGGCTTTGCTGTGGCTGCTGCGCAACGGCGGCCGATGGCAAGATTTACCAGACCCCTTCCCCTCGGAGTCCACCTGCCGACGCCGGCTGCGCGAATGGACGGAACAGGGGATCCTAGCGGAGGTCTGGTCGCGACTCGTCGAACTGGCCGACGAGTTGGGACAGGTCGACTGGGAACACTTGATCGCCGACGGCACGTTCTGCCGGGCAAAAAAAGGGGCTTTCTGGTCGGTCACGGCCGCAAGGGGAGCGGCACGACGGTGCTCGTGCTGATGGACGGCGACCGCACTCCCCTGGGTGCGGTGATTGCGGCCGCCCATGAGCATGAGTCGCGGCACATCGAACGCCTGGTCGACTCGGCAGTCGTGGAACTTCCTGACGAACACCGCCTGCTCTACGACGGCGCTGCCGACAGTGATCCGCTGCGCGAACGTCTGGCCGCGCGCGGCATCGATCTGATCTGCCCGCACCGCGCGAATCGCGTCAAGCCGCCTATACAGGACGGCCGCAAGCTGCGCCGCCGACGCCATCGCTGGCGCGTCGAGCGGACCAACGCCTGGCTGCACAACTACGGCCGCATTGCGCTCCGCAAAGATCGCTCGGCCATCATGTTCCTGGGCTGGGTTCAACTCGCCTGCCTGTTCACTATTCTCAAGAGGTTGTGACGGAGGTTCATGTTCTTACAGTCGATCAGATGCAATCCCCAGAAGGCCGGTCGCTTCCAGGTGACTCCAGAAAATCTCAGTCCTTCACAATTGTTCATTCGCAGCAGACGTGGACGAAGCCCTCGGTTCCGGCCACTCGATCTGAGTCGGGGGAAATTCTCAGGTGTGCCCCTACCGTCGATGACGCCCAGCCCATCAATGGCGATATTGGTCGCGTGATTGGCATAGATCAGACAGTGCGGCCCGCCTTCCCTCGGGTCATCGAGGCCTTCGGTCCTGTAGTCGTCTTTGTTGATGCTTCCCAGCAGATTGGCTCCATAGTCGAGCGAAAGCGTGACGTTGCTTTTCAACTCGATCGTGCCAATTTTAAAATCTCCGACAG
>DATKYL010000293.1:0-13045 GCA_035528515.1 Acidobacteriota bacterium
TGGGTTCGAAACGGGCGATGCTGGAGAACGGCCTCGGCGGTCTGCTGAGGGCGGAATCCGAGTCCGCGTCTCGCGTTGTTGATCTGTTCTGCGGGGCGGCGTTCGTCTCTTGGTTTGCTGCAACGAATCTGGGAAAGCCGGTCGTAGCCGTCGATCTCCAGCGGTACGCCGCGGTGCTTGCGGGCTGTGTGGTCAAACGAACAAAACCAACGAGCGTGGATTCCATCAGCAAGCTGTGGTTGTACAAGGCGATGAGCACACGTGCGAGATTCAAGAATTGGCGCGAGGCGAGCGCGTTGGACGGGAGGAAACTCAACACGGCGAGCTGGCGAAAACGCGCTCAGCATCTTTGTGAGTCAGATATGTCCGGCACTTCACCTTTGGTGTGGCGATGCTACGGTGGTCACTACTTCAGTCCCATACAGGCCTTGTCATTCGATGCAATGCTGCGAACCCTACCGGAAGAGGACGACCTGCGGGATCTATGCCTGGCTGCTACGATCATTGCTGCAAGTCACTGCGCGGCGTCACCTGGACACACGGCGCAGCCTTTCAAGGCAACTCGCACGGCTGCACCCTATCTGAGGGAGGCCTGGTTGAGGGACCCCTTTGCTCATGCTCGACAAGCGCTAATGGAACTCTGCCCTCTTCATGCAGCTCGACGAGGGGAAGCGCTCACTGCAGACGCAAACGAGGCAGCGACGCGTCTCCGGTCGGATGACCTCGTGTTCGTGGATCCACCGTACTCGGCAGTACATTACAGTCGTTTCTATCACGTCCTCGAAACGATAGCCCGCGGCGAGTGTAGTGCTGTTTCGGGTGTAGGTAGATACCCCCCTCCGTCGGAAAGGCCAAATTCGGCCTTTAGCCGCAAGGACAAAGCTCGTACCGCAATGCAGAGCCTCCTTGAGACACTGTCTGAGAGGGGCTGCACAGTCGTTCTGACGTTTCCCAAGAACCAATGCAGTAACGGTCTGTCCGGTAGGGAGATTGAATCTACTGCACGTCATTACTTTGATGTCACGAAGCGATCCGTCAAAACTCGGTTCAGCACACTCGGAGGAAACACATCGAACCGTGTAGCCCGTCAAGCATCGGACGAGCTCATGTTGGTGTTGAAGCCGTGAGATGCAGCCAAGGACAACCGAGATGGCATTCTCAAGTGGTCAACTGAAGCTGGTGGGTCAAGTCAAGGAGCGTGTAGCGGCCCGCGGCTGTCTTCAGTTCGACGACGATGTCACCTTCCTCGATCAGATCGATGAACCCGTCGAGGGGCAGATCAAGCACCTCGCCCATCTCCCTGTCCACCAGTGGGATTCGGAAGGGCATCTCGATTGCCTTGACGGGCGGAGCCGCATGCTCCCTCAGGTACACGGCCAGCATCTCCTCGCTTTCTCACGCAATTGAGACTCGGTCGGCCCATCGCTGTACCGGATGATGCCCGCCTCTTGCGCACTGACATCAGGCCGGAACGTCCTGACCCCATGTGAGGGTGGAAGGGATCGAACCTTCGACCACCTGCTTAAAAGGCAGATGCTCTACCACTGAGCTACACCCCCAGCCGGCCGGAAAATAAGAGGTTCGGAGTCGGGGAGTCCAGCCAATTGGGGCGCTTTCTTGACTTCGCCGTCGCGGGGCGATTCCTTGGGCGGGTTGACGGGAATCGGCTGCGACAGGGGAAAGGGTTTTTCGATGGATTATGATGTTTGTGTGATTGGGGCGGGGCCGGGCGGTTATGTTGCCGCGATCCGGGCCGCCCAACTGGGCCAGAAAACCGCGATCATCGAACGCGCCAAGGCGGGCGGGATCTGCACCTCGTGGGGATGCATTCCCTCCAAAACGCTCCTCCATGGGGCGGGCACGCTCACCGCGATCAAGCACGCCAAAGATTTCGGGATCACCGTCGGCGACGTGTCGGTCGACTTCGCCAAGCTGCGCGCGAAAAAAGACCGCGTGATCAACCGGCTGGTCAAGGGCGTCGAGTTTCTGCTGAAGAACAACGGCGTCACCTGGATCGCCGGCGAAGCGGCTTTCGCGGGGCCGGACAAGCTCACGATCACCGGCGCCGACGGCACCAGCGAGCTGACCGCGAAGAACATCATCATCGCCACCGGCGCGCGTCCGGTCGATCTGCCGCACCTCAAACCCGACGGCACTCAGGTCATTACCTATGTCGAGGCGCTCGAGATCGACGGCCCGCCGGGCGAGTTTGTCGTGATCGGCGGCGGCGCGATCGGCTTGGAAATGGCCGAGGTTTACGCCGCGTTCGGATTCAAAGTGACCGTGGTCGAGATGATGCCGACCGTGCTCCCCGGTTTCGATGCCGATCTCTGCAAAGCCGCCGCCGACGGATTGAAAAAAGGCGGCGTGACCGTTCTCACGGGGACCAAAGTCTCCGCCGCCGAGAAGGGCAAGGACGGCCGTCTGAATCTGACCCTCGAAAGCACCGATCCCAAGGCGCCGCAATCGCTCACCGCCGATCGGGTGCTGGTCGCGGTCGGACTGCGTCCGAATTCGGAGAATCTTGGTCTCGACGTGGCCGGGGTCGCGGTCGATAAACGCGGGTTCATCACGGTCGATGGCCACATGCGCACCGGCATCCCCAACATCTTCGCGATCGGCGACGTGGTCGGCAAGAAGCTGCTCGCGCACAAGGCGTCGCGCGAGGGGCATGTCGCCGCCGACAACGCCGCCGGGCATCCCGCGACCGTCAACTACCGCACGATCCCCGGCGCCGTCTTCCTGCATCCCGAGATCGGCACCGTCGGGATGTCGGAGCACGAGGCGGCGGAGGCGGGGTTCGACATGGGTGTCGGGAAGTTCCCGTTGACCGCGCTCGGACGCGCGGTCGCCACCGGCGCGATCGACGGGTTCGTCAAGGTCATCACCGACAAAGCGACCGACCAAGTCGTCGGCGTGCACATCGTGGCGCCGACCGCGGGCGACATGATCGCCGAGGCAGCCCTGGCGATGGAGATGGAAGCGTCGGCCGAAGATATGGCGTCGACCGTGCATGTCCATCCGACCTTCTCCGAGGCGATGATGGAAGCGGCCGCCGACGCGCGCGGCGAGGCGATCCATATTCCCAAGACATCGTAACGTCACCCACGATGACCTGCCGATGACCACTGTGCCGACGAACGGGACCTCCAAGCGCGCGGTCCTGGTGGTCGCCGCGACCGTGTCGTTTCTGGCGCCGTTCATGGGGTCGTCGATCAATGTGGCCCTGCCGACCATCGGCGACGAGTTCGCGATGGACGCGATCCTCCTCAGTTGGGTTCCCACCGCCTATCTCCTTACGCTGGCCGTGTTCCTGCTGCCGATGGGACGGCTCGCCGATATCCACGGCCGCAAACGCACCTTCCTGTTCGGGATCGTTGCCTACACGCTGACCTCCGTGGCCCTGGCGCTGGCACCGTCGTCGGCGATTCTGATTGCGGCGCGGGTGGCGCAGGGGATCGGCGGCGCGATGATCTTCTCGACCAGCATCGCGATTCTAACCTCGGTCTTTCCCGCAAACGAACGCGGCAGCGCGCTCGGGATCTCGGTCTCCGCGGTCTATCTCGGGCTCTCCCTCGGACCGTTCTTAGGCGGGCTGCTCACCCAGTATTTCGGCTGGCGCAGTATTTTCGCCCTCAATGCGCTTTTGGGAGTGCCCATCATCGCGCTCGTGATCTGGAAACTGAAGGGCGAGTGGGCCGAGGCGCGCGGCGAACGGTTCGACACAGTCGGCACCGCGATCTACGGGATCATGCTGATCGCGCTGATCTACGGGCTCTCGATTCTGCCGAGCGGTAACGGCGCAATCCTGATTGCCGTCGGATTGATCCTGTTCGCGGTCTTCCTGCGGGCGGAGAAGCGGACCGCTACGCCGCTTCTGGATGTCCGGCTCTTCACGCAGAACCGTCTGTTCGGCATGTCCAATCTCGCCGCGTTTCTGAACTACGGCGCGACCTTCGCGGTTGTCTTCCTGATGAGCCTTTACCTGCAGTACATCAAGGGGCTGTCGCCGCGCGATGCAGGGGTGATCCTGGTCGCGCAGCCAGTGGTGATGACGATCCTGGCGCCGCTTTCCGGACGCCTTTCCGATCGGATCGCCCCCGGCAAGGTCGCCTCAGTCGGGATGGCCGCGACCGTGGTCGGTCTCGTCATGCTGACGTTCCTGGGGCAGACGACGTCACTGGCGTACATTATTGTCTGTCTGATCTGTCTCGGGATCGGCTTCGGGCTGTTCTCATCGCCCAACACGAACGCGATCATGAGCGCGGTCACCCCGCGTTATTATGGGGTCGCGGGCGCCTCAGTCGGCACGATGCGCACGACCGGGCAGATGTTCTCGATGGGTGTGGCAATGGTGCTCCTAGCCCTCCACGTCGGCCGCGTCCAAATCACCCCCGAGTACTTCGACCCCTTCCTGGCGGCGGTCCGCACCGCCTTCGCGATCTCGGCGGGGCTGTGCGTGGTGGGGATTTTCGCCTCGCTGGCACGGGGACAGGTGATCGACGAGAGAGTGCCCCCCGCCGGCCGGGATCGATAAATCTGGAACTTTGCCTCCACAATTCTATAGCTTTGGGAGATGGCAAGGAGGCTGCGCACGCTATCGGCAGCGGTTGCGTTCCAATAGATCGAGGAGGAAGAGGATGAGACAGTACCTCTGCACAGGGATCCTGGCGTTTCTGGTTCTCGCGGCGATCGGCACAGGCCGTGCCCAGGAGATGACGACCAATATCACCACCGACCCGGCCAAGGCGCCGTTCGTTTATGACGACGTCGTGAACTTCATCCGGGTCGCGAAGTTGCTCCACGGGGCCGCCGACACGGTGGCGATCCTGCAGACCGAGTATCTGGACAAAGGCACTCCCGGGCTGAAGAGGTTTATCGAAAAACACGATCTCACCGCGGAGCGCATGCAGCGCGCGATGCGGCGTCATCCGGAAGCATACGCTGCGCTCGAGGGACATCCGGCGGCGATCGAGCAGCTCGCGGTCGAGGGCCGCGCCGCCTATGCGCGGCTGAAGGAGTACATCCCCGAGGCGGTCTTCCCACCCACCTACTTCCTCGTTGGCGCGTATCGGGGGATCGGTTCCGCCTCCATCAAGGGTGTCTTGATTACGGTGGAGAAGTGGACGTTGCCGCCACGAGGCGAAACCACCCGTCTGGTGCACGAGCTCACCCGTTTCCAGCAAATGGTGGCGCTGGGACTGGAGAAATACAGAGCGCTTGCCGGCCCGGAGAACACTCTTCTGGGCACATGCATCCGGGAGGGCGCAGCCGAATTCTTCGCCGACCTGGTGACCGGGCACATCACCAAGGATGACGCGATCGGATTTGTACGCGACAACGAGGACCGGCTCTGGCGCCGGTTTGTCACGGAAATGCACGGTTCCGAAACCGGCGACTGGATCTGGGAGACCCCGAAGGACACCCTGCAGCCGCCGCATGTCGGTTACGTGCTCGGGTGCTTCATCGTCCGGTCCTACTACGAAAATGCGGAGGACAAAGCGAAGGCCGTGCGTGAGATACTCGGCGTCACCGATTACGACGCCTTTCTCAAGGAAAGCCGGTATGCCATGCGGTTCGAGCGATGAGCCGTGGCGGCACGACATTGTCTTCGACAAATACACCACCGCCCGGGAGTGAGACTCGGGCTCCCGGGCGGGTGAGGTGGAGGAGCGCATCGTTCGCGCTCATGCGGTGAGGGTCAGCCCAAGGTGGTGGAGACCTCCCGTCGCTGTCCCGGATTCGGCACAGTGTGCACGGCAGAGCAGACCCCCTCCGCGAGTGCCCCCATTATCGTGTCATGGTCCGTAGATTTTCAGGCCGACCAGCTCGTCCGGCGTCAGGTTGCGCACGCCGCGTTCGGCGAGACCCTTGATGTACGACGGTGTCACGTCGTGAATCTGGAACTCGATCAGACGCTCGACCGAGAGATCGTCATACCCCAGCGCCGTCAGTTCACGGATGAAGCGCGGCGTGACGTCGTGGATTGACATCGCCACCAGTTCATCCGGGCTCAAGTCCCGATACCCCAACTCCGCGTACTCCCTGACGTCTCTGGGGTCGACGTCGTGAATCTGCAACTCGACCAGACGCTCGGTGGACAGACTGCGATAGCCGAGTTCAGCCCACCCGCGAATGTAGCGCGGCGTGACGTCGTGGATCGACATCTTCACCAACGTCTCCGGGTCCAGTTTCTCATAACCCAGGTCCGCAAAGGCCTGGACGTCCTCGGGCTCGACGTCGTGAATCTGCAGCTCGACCAGACGCTCGACCGACAGATCGCGGTAGCCGAGTTCGGCCCATTCCCGGATAGTGCGCGGTCTGACGTCGTAGATCGACATTTTCACCAGTTCATCCGGGTGCAGATTCCTGTAACCCAATTCGGCATACGCCTCGACATCCCGCGGTTCCACGTCGTGGATGTTCAGTTCGACCAGAGTCTCCCTGGAGAGGTCGTCGTACCCCAGGTCAGCCCACTCCTGGACATTCTCGGGCGTGACATCGTGGATTTGCATCTGGACCAGATCGTCGGTGGTCAGGTCGTTGTGGCCCTGGTCGTGGTATTCGCGGACTGCCTGAGGTGTGACATCATGAATCTGCAATTCGACCAGACGATCCGGGGACAGGTCCTTGTACCCGAGGGCGGCCATTTCCCGGATGAACTCCGGATCGACGTCGTGAATCGAGAACTCCACGAGCTGGTCCGGGGAGAGGTCGCGATAACCCAATTCGGCCAACTCCTCGATGAACTCCGGCGTGACATCGTGAATCTGCATCTCGACCAGACGTTTCATCGGCAGCTTGCGGTAGCCGAGCCGGTCGAGTTCGCGGACGTATTCCGGGGTCACGTCGTGGATGTGTGCCTCAAGGAGCTTCTTGTAACCGAGATTGTCGTACCCGAGATCGGCCAGTCCGCGCGTATACTCCAGAGAGATGTTGTGAATCCCGTAGTTGAAGACGTCCCGTTGTCTGGCAAACTGGATGCCGTAATCGCGCATCTTCTTAATGTAGTCGCCGTTGGAACGGAAATGGCAGGTGCCGTCCCCGAGCAGCTCGCCGCGGTACTCCTCGAATGAACCCTCGAAATAGAATATCCCGGCGTCGCGCGCCATCTTAAATGACGTCGTATTCACATCGATCGCGGGGGACAGATCGGAGAGTCTGACGGTGGTCCCGGTGCGCCAGTCGCGCGCGAAACGCATGCTCAACTGGGCGCGTTTGCCGTCGCGTATCTCCAGTTCCCATGTCCCTTCGACGTCGCTGTCGTCGTCCCCGACATTGACGAGTATCCCGTCGCGCGGCGCGGCAAGCGTCTCGACCGGGGTGAGATCGGTCGTCAGACCCGAGCCGAGAACCAGAAACGCGGCCAGCAGAAATGCTCCGGCGACACCGGCGCCCGGCAGACTGACCGGCTCCGGCGACGGGCCGATCAGACGGCGCACCCGGTGCAACAGTGATGTATTATTGGCAGCCATGACCAATGCTCCCTTCTTGTCTCGCAGTTCATCCAGATCGATCAGCGTGCGGATGTACCGGAACCGGTCGCCCATCGCGATCGCCAGATCATCGCAGCAGTGTTCGCGTTCGACCCGGATCTGACGCGAAATCCACCAGACCGCGGGATTGAAGAACAACAGCGTCTCGGCGACCGCCTGCAGGTACCCGATCAGCACGTCGTGCCGACGGATATGCGCGAGTTCGTGGATAATGATCAGTTCGAGATTCTCCGGGGCGATCCCGGCCAGCGTGCTCAACGGTATCAGCACCACCGGTTTGAGCCAGCCGACCACACACGGGACCTGTACCACCGCGGACGTCAGGAATCGCACCGGACGGCTGATCGCCAGCGTCCGGCACAGACGTTTCATCCGCGCGGCTAAGGCCGCCGGCAGATCGCCGGTGCCCTGACGGATCAGTGCCTTGGCGCGCCGCCAGCCGACCAGATGACGCAGGGTCAAGAGCGCGACCCCGACGATCCATAATGGAAAGACCCACTCGATCGGCGGAATAAAATCACCGCCCGCGATCGTTGCGGTTTCGCCTTCAGCGGGTGTGTGTGTCGCCGCTACCGAGAACGGGCCCGGTTCGGTCTGTTCGGGCACCGCGGACGGCTGCGCGATGACCCCGGCGACCAACCCGTCGACAAATCCGCCCGACAATCCCGCGTCGGTAGATATAAAGTAGACCCCGGTGGCGATCGTCGTGACGAAGATCGCGATCAGGCCGGTGCAGGCCAGCGCGCACCGTATCTTCGCGTCCCCGCGCCGCAGCAGAAAGAAAGCCAAAGTCAGGAACAGCGCGATCGCCCCTCCCTGCCAAAGGGAGTGGATCAGCGTATGCGAGATCGGTCCGGCAAGGGATCCGATTCCGCCGATCAGCTCGGTAATCATCGGGAAGATCCTTCCATCTTGTCGAGCAGGCGACGGATTTCGGCGATTTCGGCGCGCGAGGTGCGACGCGACGTCAGCGCCTGCATGACGAGTTTGGAGGTGGAATTGTCGAACGCGCGGGTGAGCAGATGTTTGACCATCCGCCCACGAACCGAATCGGCATCGACCGCCGCCCGGTAGACATGCGCCCGTTCCCGTTCGTTGCGGCGCACCAGACCCTTTTCGGACATGATCTGAAGCAGCTTCAGGATCGTGGTGTACCCGCGCGGCGGATCGTCGGGCAGATGCGCGTGAATCTGCCGCACGGTACCAGGCCCGTGTTCCCACAAGACGCTCAGGATGTCGAGTTCGGCGTCGGTCGGTGTGGGATGTTCTTTCAAGGTCCTCACTCCTCAATGGTCTTCTACGAAGCGCTTCGTATAAGGTTGCCCCGATTTATCGGGGCTGTCAAGGGATATCTACGAAGGTGTTCGTAGAAAGTTGCGGGGAAATGTAAGGGAACGCACAACCCGTTGAAATTACGGCGGTTACGAGGCTATTCTGATCGCCCCTCCTTGTGAGACACAGTTGATTGCTTTAAAATCCAGGCTTCAATAAACCCTCTGCTGCGAAACCGCCTAGCTAGCTCAGTCACGGACTCTGGGAGGCGGAGTGAACTCTTGGCGCGCCCGAGGTGGTCCCTTAAATCCGCGGATGCGGTCCTGCTCATTTTGAATCGCCGGGGATCGCTGCAGTCGGCCATTGCCGAAAAGAGTGCACCCACATGCTGACCAGACTCACTCCAGAGCCTGTGCCATACCCAGACCGCCCAGTCTCGCATCCCCGTGGTCAGGCATTCCCGCAATGGTGCAGGAACCCAACTCGATGACTCTGAAAGCAGCCACGCGATGTACTCGATGTGCTCGTAGGCCTGAACCGGTGGGGAATTCATGCCCGGTCCCGTCACGAAGCAACACGCGATCGCACCCGGTTCAAAGTGCCCGAACTCTGGATCACGTAAGGCAATGAGTTCGTCGCAGGTTGGGACAGAACCGTCAGTGGTCAATGATGACCCATATCGAGAGCCATCTGCTCTCCTGCTGCTGTAGTCTTCCCGGGATGCCTCAAGCGCCATGTCGAAGATGCTCTCAAAGGGGCCGCCGAAGCCAGGGATGGTTAGCTGTGGAGCGTAGCATGCGAGATACTGTGGATGATCGAAGCAGATTTCCATCAGCCCCGGGGTCGAGGCGATGAACTCATGTACGTTGTCGGGATGCGTGACTTGAGAGATCCTCTGGTCCTCCACCTGTGCTTGCCACTGGACCTGCATCGCGGCTCTCGCAATACGAAAACCACGCTCACTGGCGGAAGTCCCCGGAGGTGGCAGAGGGAAACCCCATCTGCCCCATCCCATCGCTTCCTGGAACGTTCCCTCCATCGGATTCGAGCCGCAGTACTCGATCGCTCGATGCCACCAGTCATCGGTCACCACCGGTGGCGAGTACCCGAGTTCGAGTAACCGATCCCTAGCGACGACCAGAGATGATCCTTGGGGTTTGATTACGGCCAGGAGTCGCCCAACCACGGAGCTAACACCCTGTCTCGCATGGATCGCGTATACGTCAGCCAGCGACGGAGAGAATGCGCGGACATCTCGATCGTCAACGTTGAGCCAGACTGGGATTATCAGGCGTGTGTCTGATGAGGTCTGTCGCTGCACTAGTCCGTTCAGTTCCCACTGAGGCCAGCTCTTCTGGAAGAACGCGGCGCTAAGAACCACAACACCAAATCGAGACTGTGACAACCCGCTGTCGATCGATTCGCGAAGGCTGTCTCCGGGCTTCAGAGAGAACTCATCGTACCATACTGCCACGTTATTCGTGCTGAGTTCCCTCGCCAAATCTCGAACGAATCCGTCCTTGTCCTCGGAGGCGTGACAGACAAAGACGTCGTACAGCATGCGTGTAGCGTCCATGGACCTCAGCTCGCGGGCTCTCTGCAATGAGCGGCTATTACAGTCTTCGCAGTGCAATTATAGCACCCCAGGCACTCACCTTCAAGACCACTTCTGACTCGGAGGTTCACGGCAGATCAGGTCACTGTAACCCAGTACCCCACAGCCCCGCCGCGGGTCCGCTCCCTATCTGAGAAGGGCAGCCCAGCCCACCCCCTATCTCCCCTTCAACCCCTCAATCTCCCGCTTCAACTCCTCAACCGTCCGGCGCAGTTCCTCGTTTTGGCGGAGCAGTTCCTGCACCCCCAAGAGCGCCACGCCGGCGACGTCGCTGGTGGCGAGGTACTTGTTGTCGCGGCGGCCGGCGTCATCGACGGCGCCGACATCGAACGCCGCAACGAAATCCTCGGCCACCGGTCCGATATGGCGTTCGTCGGTGTTCCGGTAATTCCACGATTCAATCGGCAGCGCGGCGATCCTGGCCAGCAGACTTACTTCAGGCTGCTGGCGTCGAGCTGCCGCTGACCGCCGAATCCGAATGACAGGTTTGCCAGCGCTATCAGGCTGTTCTCTCCCTCAACGTCGAAGTCGCGGCCGAATGTGACGGTCAGCCAGCGGATTGTTCCGACTTCATAGTCCAGGGTGAAGGCGACACGATGTTGATCGTCGCGTTCTCCCTCGACGAAGGCTCGGGCCACACCCTCAAGGGAGAATGCGTATTTCTTCGAGACCAGGATGGCACTGACACCTACGTCTACGAGGTTGTCGTCCGGATCCAAGTCGTCGCCGACGTAGCGGCACACGGCAACCAGACTCCCGTTCTCGAAATTCAGGGCCGGTGTCAGCCAGACACCCCAGCGCACAAAGTCGCGCCGGTCGTAGCTTCCATTCTTGAAGTCCCAGAGCCCGGCCCCCGCCAGCTCCACACTCAGACCCTGGCGGTGCTGCAAGGCCTCGATGAGTTCCTGTTTGGCGTCGGCGAGCGTCGCACTGGAGGCCGGGTCGGCCTGCACAGCATGCTGTATCTCCCGCTTGCGGCGATCCAATGCCTCGGTGTCTGCGGCCAGTTGGGGATTCCGCGCAATCGCGACCGCAATCGAGTCCGCGACAGCGTCCGACAGTCGCTGGAGAATGTCAACAACCTGCGATTGGTATTGGTCGGCCTTCCCCGAGGCTTTCCCCCGGAGGATAGAGAATCGCAGGCCGACGCCTAAGGAGGTCGTCTGGTCCTCCGCGCCGGACACGGCCTCCGAAGAGGTCGCGACAGAAACCGACGCGGTGTGAAGGATCGACTCGGTGAGACCCGGGTTCTTGTACTGCTGCAGAGTCAGCTCCGGATGACTGAACAGCCAGTAGGGGCTCACCTCCAACGCGAAGTTCTTGGGGACGGCGCTGAGATTGTCGGTGCGGCTCAAGACGGCCACCGCGAGATCGGTGGGCGCACCCGGACGCGCCACACTCGTGGGCGCAATCCCCATCAGCACGAATCCGGGGGCGACCGGTGTTCTCAATTTGTCGAATTCAGGGATACCGTCCTGCTGGGCGCCGGCGATCTGATAGCTGAACAGCGATAAACATACGACAAGGAGGATTCTCGCTGGGCTCAGCGGAGGCTTAACGCAAGAGACCGTAAACATGGGAAAAACCTCATTGTGTAAAGGTGAAGACAGCCAGGTACACAATAGTGCCGTCAGGGTCGATATCCTCAAGCTGGATGAACTTCCGCGGTTGCAGGCCCCCGGTAAGATCGTAGGTGACACTCGTGTGATTCGTTTCAGGCAGGATGTCAGTCACCGCGGTGGTACAGACCAGCACGTTCCCGGTGATTTCCAGCCCCCGGCCCACATCCACGTCGATAGCTTCACCGGAAGCGATTCTCTCGGTGCCAAGCATCACGGTTGACGTGCCGAGTTGGCCGTCGCCAACCGTTATCGTGAGGTGGACAACACCCTCCCCCACTCGGTACGGACTTGTCAGCGTCGAAGACACCGGCTCTCTCCTTTCACGTTTCTGCGTCAGGATGCGGCCCTCTTGGGCCGTGATCACGGGTTTGTGAACTCGAACTCTGCATAGAGGATGCCGGGGATTGAGTCAAGGTCTTTGTGGGGATTGCGCGGGCGGTGGAACGGGGGGATGACTGGGCCGCCTGTGTCGCTGACCTACGGAGCCACACCCCCAGAAAAACCCGCACCGCCCCCGCCTCCCCATGCGTGATATACACCGAATGCCCGGCCCCGGGGATTTCGACGATGGTGCCGTTGGTCATTGCGTTGCGGAAATGCGCGCGGGAGAGGGCGTTACCGGCTTCTCCACAGCTCCGCTGTGGGCAGCAACAAGCCCGCACAAGACTTGTCTGGAATACTCCCCGACCACTCGGCCTCAAGTCAGGGTTGAGGCCCTACGGCGCGCACGGATCACAGAACTCGGCCATTACATCCCCGTTCCGGAACGCCACGTTCACGAACTTGACCACGTCGATGACGTTGGTGACGCCGTCGCAGGACACATCGGTCTGCTCGGTGGGGCAGAGCGGATCGGTGATCGCGACCGCGCCGCGGAAGGCCACGTTGACCGCTTTGACCACGTCCAGAACATCAGTCGCGCCGTCGCACTGCGGGTCGCCGTGGCAGGGGCAGGAACAGTCGCAGGCATCCCCGATGTCGTTGCCGTTGGTGTCGGCCTGATCGGGGTTATAGACCGTCGGGCAGTTGTCGCAGGCATC
>DATKYL010000294.1:0-5131 GCA_035528515.1 Acidobacteriota bacterium
GGCCTGCGGGGATTGCGTATCTCCCTCATGCGCCCGAAGACGCTCGTGACACAGTTCCGGGCGTTGCTGGCCGCCTCGGCGCTGGGACCGGTGCGGGTGATGGTGCCGATGGTCACATCCTTAGAGGAGTTCATCGCCGCCCGGCGTGAATGGAAACGCGCCCAAGCTGAACTCGCCGCGAAAGATGTGCCGTTTGACGCGCACACCCCGTTCGGACTGATGATCGAGACTCCCGCCGCCGTTGCGCTGGCCGAGGAGTTGGCCGCCGAGGCCGATTTCCTCTCGATCGGCAGCAATGACCTGATCCAGTATACGATGGTCGTCGATCGCACCAACCCGCGGCTGGGCAGTCTGTTCAACCACTGGCATCCCGCTTTGTGGCGCCAAATCGCGACCGTCATCGACGCCGCCCGGAAACACGACGTCCCCGTTGCCGTGTGCGGCGAGATGGCCTCCGATCCGCTCACCGTCCCGGCGCTGATCGGATTGGGATTGCAGGCGATTTCCACGCATCCGAACTCGATACCCAAGATCAAATCGTTGATTCGTTCCGTCTCCTACGATCAATGTCAGGGGCTCGCCCGTCAGATTCTCAGCTTGAAGACGGCGGCGGCTATTCAATCGGCGCTCAAGGAATTCAACCGGCGTATTGTGATACAGGACGCCCGACCACCCCATGTCAAGACACGCTGAAAACACGCCGGCCGCCGTGTTGGACGATCCCAAGCGGTATGAGTCTCTCGATCCGGCGATGATGCATGCTGCCGTCGTGAGTTTTCCTGCTCAGTTGCGCCAGGCTCCGGACCTGGCCGGACAGGTTTCCTGGACGGCGTATAAGCCGACCACACCGGCGGGTATCTGCCTGTGCGGAATGGGCGGCTCGGCCATCGGCGGCGATCTCGTGCGCGCGTACTGGGAGTACGAATCGCCCGTCCCCTTTGTCATCGTGCGCAACGATCGACTGCCGGCCATGATTAACCGGTTCTGGTTGGTCATTGCCTCCAGTTATTCCGGGAACACGGTCGAGACACTGACCGCAACCGGCGAGGCGCAACAACGCGGCTGCCGCGTGCTCGCGATCACGACCGGTGGTTTGCTCAAAGAGACGGCGAAACGTCACGAATGGCCCTTGATCACTCTTCCCAGCGAAGGGTTGGCGCCGCGCGCGGCGCTGGGGTACTCGTTCGGACCGGTCATGCTGGCGCTGGCGCACTGGGGAATCGTATCCGATCAGAGTGACCAGCTCCGTGCCGCCGCGGATTTTCTCGAAGGACGCCAGGCGATTTTTCAGCGCGCGATACCGCTGGACGACAACCCGGCCAAGTCCCACGCCGCGGCGTTGGCCGGACGGGCTGTCTGCGTCTACGGCGCCACCGGCACCACCGACGTCATCGCCTATCGTATCAAGTGTCAGTTGTGCGAAAATGCAAAAATGCCCGCCTTCGCGGCGAGCCTCCCCGAATTGAACCACAATGAAATCGTCGGTATGGATGCGGCCACTGCGATGGGGTTGCCGGCTGCGGTGATCACGCTCGCCACGGCCGACGATGATGCGATTGCGACCCGCCGCCGCGAATGGATCGAGCAGCGCCTGGCCTCAAAGGGCATTCCCGTTGTCACCCTGACCGCCGCAGGGGAGAACCGTCTCGAACGCATGCTTTCACTCGTACAGATTGGCGATTTCATCAGCTATTACCTGGCGATCCTCAACGGTGTCGATCCGACGCCGATACCGGCCATCAACGATCTCAAGGCGCACATGTCCCTGCCGAGCTGACACGTCGATGCCCCGCCGATACGGTCTCAGCGCCACAAGAGATGCCACGCGACTGCGTGAACGTGCCTGCGGTCTCAGTCTGTCTCTGTTTGTGTTTGGCGGGCTTTTGATTCCCGATGGGGTGGACGGCATTCTGCTCGCCGGCGGGTTTCGCCTCGAGCGCGTTAACGCCCTCGTTCTCATTCTCGGCTTTGCCACTGCCATTCTTTGGTTTGTCCGCCGCGCGATTCGCGGCGACCAATTGTATATCCGTCCGCTTCCCGGTTTGAACGCCATCGACGAGGCGGTGGGACGCGCCACCGAAATGGGACGCCCGGTCGTGTTCATCCCCGGCACCGGCGATCTGGACCAGATTCAGACGATCGCCGGTCTGTCGATTCTGGGACGCGTGGCGCGCGTCACCGCCCGCTATCAAACACCGTTGCGCGTTCCCGTTCTCTATCCACTGCCGATGGCCGCCGCGCAGGAAACCGTACGGCAGGCCTACATCGACAGTGACGCCGCCGACCGGATCGATGCCCAGACCGTGCAGTATGTCGCCGGCGAATCGTTCTCGTATTCGGCCCGCATCGGTGGGATGATGGCGCGCGAACGCCCCGCCGCCGCTATCTACATGGGTCAGTTTACCGCCGAGTCGCTCCTGATTGCCGAGATGGGGCAGGCCGCCGGCGCCATCCAGATCGCCGGCACCGCCGAACCTGAACAGTTGCCGTTCTTCATCGCCGCCTGCGATTACACCCTGATCGGTGAGGAACTCTACGCCGCCGACGCCTATCTCTCGAAGAAGCCCGCGCTGCTGGGAAGTCTCAAGGGACAGGACTGGATGAAGATCGCGATCGCACTCGTCGTTGTGGCCGGTGCGATCTCGGTGAGCTTCGGCCTCGGCGCCGATTTCTGGAGTCGCATCCTCTCGGCCAAGTGATCGAAGTGGAAGGACCCGTCACCTTGTGAAGACACGCCTCCCCGTCCTGATCGGAACCATCTCCGGCGGCATCATGGTCGTCGCCTTCTTTGGGCGCGGTGCGATGGTCGACGCGGTGGCGGATGAGGCGTTGGTCTGGCAGACGATCGTCGGCGGATTCGCTTTGCTCTTAGGGGTTGTCTCGATCACGCGGGTCCACCTCGGTAAGATCCGCACGCGTCATCCCGACCGGTTTTACTCGATTGTACTGCTGATCTGTCTGACGATCATGTCCGGCGCCGGTGTCTTCTTCGGCACCGGCGGCGGCGGCTGGTTCGACTGGTTATTCACCAATATTCAGGCGCCGATGATGTCGACGATGTTTTCGATGCTGGCGTTCTTCATCGCCTCGGCGGCCTACCGCGCCTTTCGCGCTCGTTCGCTGCCCTCTCTGATTCTGCTCTTAGCGGCGGTTCTGGTGATGCTCGGACGCATCCCATACGGGCAGATGATTTACGACAACCTGCCCACGTGGGCCAATTGGATCATGATGATCCCCAATGTCGCAGTCCAGCGCGGCATTCTCATCGGCGCCGCCCTCGGCGCCGCTTCAATGGCATTGCGCATTCTCCTGGGAATCGAACGCACCTATCTCGGTGGATGACACGACGACGGTTGAATCGACCATGAGCACCACACCCACCAGCTTCTGGCAGCGCCTGCAGGCGGTCGATCGACGTATTCTCTACACGATTATCTTCGTGTCGGTGATCATTCCCACGCTCTGGCCGCTGCATCTGCCGACCCGCGTCACCCAGGAGACGCAGGCGTTCTACGATGCGGTCGAGAACATCCCCAACGGTTCGCGCATCATGTTCGCGTTCGACTTCTGGCCCTCGACCCTCGCCGAAACCGAACCGCTGGCGGTCGCCGCGCTGCGCCACTGCTTCGAAAAGGACCTGCGGCTGGTGGCGCTCTCCAATGTCGGCATGGGCGGCCCGTCGATCGCCGACCGACTGTTGCGCGACATCGGCGCCGAATACGGCAAAGTCTACGGCGAGGATTACGTCAACCTCGGCTACAAAGCGAACTACCAGGCGGTGCTGTTGGGCATGGCCACCAACATCGCCGAGATTTTCCCGACCGATCATTACGGCACGCGCGTCGGCGAAATCCCCGTGATGCAGAACGTCACCGGCTACGATTCGCTGGCCTTCATCCTGCTCATCTGCGACAACGCGATGATGGACTACTGGGTGTCATTGGTCAACGCGCGCTACGGTGTGCCGATGGTCGCGGGCGTCACCGCCGTGATGGCACCCAAGGCGCTCTCGTTTGTCCAGGCCGGGCAGTTGCAGGGCCTGTTGGGCGGCATGAAAGGCGGCGCCGAATACGAGGATCTGATCGGCCATCCTGCGAAAGCAAGCCGCGGCATGGATTCGCAGTCGCTCATTCATTTGGCGATCATCGGTTTTATCATCATGGGCAACGTCGGTCACTTCGCGCTGCGGCGACAGCGACAACGGCGATCCGGCAACCTGCCGGCAGGGGGGAGGTAGCACGATGCCCGACTGGTTGTCCTCGCCGCTTATCGTCCTGCTGCCGACCGCGTTCTTTACGCTGGCGCTGTACTCGTTTCTGTACAACGACAACCCCTTCTTCAAGTTCGCCGAGCATGTCTTCGCCGGTCTGTCGGCCGGGTACTATGTCGGTCTGATCTTCCAATCGGTGATCGTGCAGCAACTCTATGTTCCGCTCACGCAGGACGGGCGCTACTTGTTGATTTTCCCCGGGGCGCTCGGTCTGTTGCTCTTCGCGCGGTTTTTCCCGCGGATCGGCTGGCTCACCCGTATCCCGCTCGCGTTTGTGATCGGCAGCACGGCCGGGATCACCTTCATTCAGCAGTTGCACGGCCTCATCCTGCCGCAGGTCGCCAGCACGATTTTACCGCTCACCAGCATCAACAACGTCCTGATCGTCGTCGGTGTCCTCTCGACCTTGATCTACTTCTTCTTCTCCAAACCGCACACCGGCCCGTTGGGTTGGGTCGCCTCGGGCGGAATCGGTTTCATCATGGTCGCTTTCGGCGCGCATTTCGGCTACACCGTCATGGCCCGCGTCTCACTCCTGATCGGCCGCATCCAATTCCTCCTCGTAGACTGGCTCCACATCGCCTCCTGACCTACGGCGTGTGGCCCGGACGTTCGGGCTTGTTGAAAAAGGTCTGTTTCGCCCCTCCGGGGCTTGGTCCTCTGGGTTGTCCTCTGATCCCAGGGCTTACGCCCTGGGCTAATCTCTTGTCACGCTGCAGGCCCATTCTCGACTGAGACGTTGTTTGAACCGGGTGGGCGATTCGATTCCCTGTGTCGTGAGGTTTTTCAACAGGCCCGTTCGTCCGGGTCTCAGAGGCACGTCTCGGACGGTCGATTGTACTCCTGTGCCGGGTGGGGTCT
>DATKYL010000295.1:0-3733 GCA_035528515.1 Acidobacteriota bacterium
CCTATCCATGACCGCCTCCATCGCCGTTGGCCACAGTCACATCCGTCGCCGTCAAGACCGCCGTATTCAACTACGGGATGTCTGGCCCCGAGGTCATATGCTTCACGCCTCCCTGACGTCAGCGCTGCACGACGTGATGTCACCCGGCACGAGAACGAGGGCCCCTGCGATGACTCACCTATTACCCCACATGGTCACTGCCGCCAAACCTCTAACGTAGCCACGTTACAGAAATGGCGGCGAAATGAGGACCCACCGCTCCTCGCACTTCTCACTCGACTTCCATCTCGATCTCGTACGGCCTCAATCTTCGTAGCGGGCGAGCACGCTCGCAGCAACAGCAGCGCTGACCATTTGTATCGCGCGGTCAGCGAGGATCTCAGACGGCGCTACAGGCACATCCCCGGTTGTATTGTATGCTAGTACTGAAGCCTCTATAGCGCTCTCATCTCCAATGAACGTCACCCACTGGGCAACCTCCCCTGCATTCCTCACGAAGCTGTCGGAATCCACTATGCGCCCTGTCATGACATCGAGCACTTGATAAGACGCCGACACTCGCACATTCCCTTCGCGATGGTGTTTTGTCCATCTTGCCGAGTATTTGCGTGTTCCGTCAAACGACGCAGCATGACTCTCTCCATGTTCCTCGCGGTCTCTCGGGTATTCGGGCGTAATGGCCGAAATGCGACCGAACACAAATACGTCGATGCCAATCAGCTTCCCCACGCTGACAGCTGTGCTGGGATCTAGGCGGTCTGAGGCGCCGAAATCCTGTTCCGCCATAAGTGCATATACGTGATCACGCGAGATGAAGTCAACGAAGACGGGCTCTGCAGATACCCCCTGCGACACCACATAGGATGACATGGACATGCCAACGTCGCCATACCTCTCTCGAAGGGTCAAATCTTCAAAAGGCATAACGGCGACCTTGATCTTGGCACTGTCGATGGCGTCCCGCATTCGGTCCTCGGAATCCTGGAATCCCTCAGGAAAGAAGTCGCGGAGTTTCCAGAGAGTGCGTACCCCGGCCTTATAGTCGCCTCTGTTAATGAGCGCTATGCCGTCGTTATAGAGTGCCTGACCGCCAAGGGTTTTGGCGTCCTTGTAATCGGGGTCGTACTTTCGAGCCTCCTTGAAGAACTCTATGGCTGTCTCAGCGTTGCCTGGAATCTGCATCGCTTCGACCCCCTTCTGATAAGCAATTTCAGCTGCCGCGTTCTTGGCCTCTACTTGAGCAGTGCCGAAGTCAATCTCGGGCCAGGTTACTAACTCACCATTATCATAGGCCGTCAGCCTCTGGAGAACAGCATCCAACCTTCGCAAGCGGTCATATTCACCTTCTGCCTTGTCCCACTGTCTCGTCTCTTCGTACTTCTTAGCCCTGGACTTCCTTAACTCAATGACCTCCGGCAGCAGTGTCTTGATCATGTCTACTGACTTCTGGTGTTTTGGGTTCTCGGTAACCTGGCCTAGGAAGAACTGGAGAGCTTCGATCACATTGCCGTCCTTGTAGGCCTTCATGCCTTCCTTGTAATCGTCGGCCATTAGGGACGTGCAAAGCAGGAGGCTGGCGCAGAGCGAAATGACAGCCGAGCGGGCCATTGTCATTGTCATGGTTTATCCTCCAGGTACTACTTAGGGTCTCCACGGCACGCGATTGTCGGTTCAAATGGGATATTGGCGGACGCGTCAGAGACCGACGTGCCGGCGTCATGAGAGATGAATACAAACCGAGCGACTTCGCCCAGTATTGCTCAGTCTCTGATGCTATAGATCATCCGTCTCTTTCTGCTGTTTCCTGGTCTCCCGGAGAATCTCCTCGTTGTAGTAGGTGAGTGTTGTTACTGCTACGGGGATGGAACCTAGTATTGATGAGGGGGTACCCTTTTCGCGGTAGACTGCGATTTCATTGCCTACCTCGTCTCGAAAGGCGACTTCTGGCACCATACCATCCATATCTGGATCCTGATGCTGCTTGAAGCCTTCTCCCGAGTACTTGCCGACCACAGCCTTCTGGAGATCTTGGGTCCAGAACTTCTCTTCGTCCTTGAAGGCGTTACTGCCTGACCAACGGAACCTGATGATGAACGCGCACAGTTCTCCATCTGCGTTGAATACGGCGAAATTGTCATCAGTCTTCCTGTCCAGAACCTTATACTTGCCTACCTCGGAAACCTTGAAACCGTCCGGGAGCTTCCACTCCTTCTTCTCTTTGGGCTTGTCAACATTGATGTCTCGTTCTTTCAACGTGGATTTCAATTCCGCATAGGTCATGCCGAATTCCAGGTCCAGTGGCGGTCCTACAAGATTGGTCTGAGCAAGGACGAGCGAGCAGAAAGCGATCACTATCAGTGCCGCCATTGCGAAGGGCAGTTTCCTCATGTTTCTCTCCTCTTGACCATTGACGTCGGCACGGTTCGGCGTTGGAGCCTCTCCGTTAGTTGACCGGATATACTGCCACGCGGGAAAACCCCGCCTAATTCACAGACAAACCGGGCGGTACCCTCTTTCTGGGGCGGAACCTACAGATCGGTCTCGGAGAGAGTCAAGTTCTTTTTGTTCGGGATCGGTCACCTGCACGTAAGACGTGTTAGAGAGGGCCCGATCGCCGGTGCCGCGGAGCTTCTGAACCTCAGACCCGGTGTGGTTGGTGCCTGTGGATTCGCGTAGACGTTTGTTCCGCGTGGTCGTGATATCTGTTGGCGGGGACATTGGGGGTAGATCACGTATAGCCTTCACCGGGAGCGATTGTCTTTTCTGTCAAGGGTTCTGCTTCATTTCGGTGGTGGCAGGCAGGGCGTTGAGGCGGTGCCGCAGCCTGCGCGTGCCTGCGACGAGGGCGAAGCTCCCGCTGAGCCGCCCTTGCGCGCGCCGTTTCCGAGCGTGTGCGAGGAGGTGAAACTGGAGCCTCGCATCCGCTGCCGTTCACAACCCAACTCACTCCAACCCCGCCCGCTCACCCCGCACCCGTCACTCGGTAGAACCGTCCCGCCTCCCACAGCAGACCTTCGAGGGAGTACAGGTCTTCATACGGCACATCAACCCCGATAACCCGGCCGCCACGCAGAGTCGTCACATGCTCAACCCCGGTATGACCCACCACCACTACGTCGGCCCCATAGAAACCAAGGACCCGGTCGATATCCTCATCCGTCGCCAGCGGATAACGCCCCTCACTGGCCTCAAAGAAACCGCGATACCAGAACGGCCCCACACTCCCGAACAAGAGCTTGGGGAGATCACTGAATGCAAGCTGCGATGACGGCATGTCAATAGACGCGCGCACCGAGTCATTGAGCGCATCAAGGCCAAGCCCGCGATCCGCCAGAAACGGCGCCGCACCCCCGTGAATGAACAGAATCCCGTTGATCCGTACCGCCGTGTTCCGGCTCTGGAGCAGCGCCCCAACTCCATGTCGGCCCCGAACAGGTTCTCATAGCGGATCCGGGTTTTGCGTGCGATTCCTTCGGTGTATTTTTCATTCACGTACCGGTAATCGCTGCGCAGCGGCATCCAGTCGTCGCGCTCAAGTCGCGTTACGAAGAAACGATGTCGGAATACCGCACCCGTTTCACGGACTACGTCGATCGCAAGAGCGCGGACGCCGGTGACATGGGTGGGTTCGTGCAGATCAGTGTGTCGTCCGAAGACGGTTTCAAGATGACCACCGGCCGCGATGTTGCCCTCGATGTCAGCGACATGCCGCGCTTCACGCCACCGGTGGTGC
>DATKYL010000296.1:0-3006 GCA_035528515.1 Acidobacteriota bacterium
TGCCCTGCCGGCGAACGTGACATCGTGATCGGCGCCTCCCAGATGGCGCTCCAAGTCCACGAGTCCTGCGGCCACCCGACCGAACTCGACCGTGTCCTCGGTACCGAGATCTCGCTGGCCGGCGGGAGCTTCATGACGGTAGACAAGCTCGGCAAACTCCAGTACGGATCGCGGATCGTCAATCTCGTAGCCGATGCGACGACGCCGTGCGGTCTGGGGACGTTCGGTTTCGACGACGAGGGTGTGCCGGCGCAACGCAACGATCTGGTCCGCGACGGACTATTTGTGGGATACCTCACCTCGCGCGAGACCGCGCCGGTGATCGAGCAGCGTTCCAATGGGACGATGCGGGCCGACGGCTGGAATCGGATCCCGCTTATCCGCATGACCAATATCAATCTGGAACCCGGTGACGTGTCGTTCGACGACCTCCTCGCCGACACCGAGGGCGGCCTGTTCTTCGACACCAACACCTCCTGGTCGATCGACGACAAGCGGTTGAACTTCCAGTTCGGTTGTGAAGCGGCGTGGGAGATTCGCGGCGGTCGCAAGGGGCAGATTTACAGAAATCCCCTCTACACTGGGATCACGCCCGAGTTCTGGAACGCCTGTGACGCGATCTGCAACCGCGATCACTGGCACGTGTGGGGTGTGGCGAACTGCGGCAAGGGCGAACCGATGCAGACCGCACATGTGGCGCATGGCGCGTCTCCGACCCGCTTCCGCGGGATCACGGTAGGAGGGAGCAAATGATCGGTGCGGAGAAAATCAACGAGCGCCTGAGTGAGGCACTCGCCCTCGAATTGGGCGACCAGGCGGAAGCCGTCTTTCTCGGCTCCGATTCCGGACTGACGCGTTTCGCCAATTCCACCATTCACCAGAATGTAGCGGAGACACAGAGCAAGGTCTTCTTCCGTGTAATCCGCGGCAAGAAGATCGGCGTCGCGTCCACCAACTCACTCGCGCGCGGCGATCTCAAACGGGCCTATCGGCTGGCGGCACGGATCGCCCGCTCCCAGAAGGAAAACCCCGATTTCGTATCCCTCCCCGGACCGGCGACGTATCCGACAATCGATACCCACGTCGACACCACCGCGCGGTTGACCCCGCGCCAGCGCGCGATGAAAGTCCGCACGGTGATCCGTGAGGCGGCCCGTAAGAACTGTACCGTGGCCGGCTCCTTTGCCAGTGGGGCCGACGAAATCGCGGTGATCAATACTCTCGGCGTATCGGCGCATCAAGTGATGACCACCGCCTCGCTGTCGGTGATCGCCATGACCGGCAATTCGTCCGGTTATGCCCAGGGCTTCTCGCGCAATGTCGACGATATCGACGCGCGCGCCATCGCCAAACAGGCCGCCGCAACGGCGGCGCGATGTGCGAATCCGGAAGACGTCCCGCCGGGTGACTATCAGGTAGTCCTGGAACCGGTGGCCGTTGCGGGTCTGCTCGAATGGCTCAACTACATCGGCTTCGGGTCCAAAGCGATGCACGAGCAGACGTCTTTTCTGGCCGGACACGTGGGGGAGAAGATCACCGGCGACACCATCACCATCTACGATGATGCCAACGACCCGGCCGGCATCGCGATGCCCTTCGACTTCGAGGGCGTGCCCAAGCGCCGGGTCGAACTGGTCACCGACGGCGTTGCCAAAGGAGCGGTCTACGATTCTCTGTGGGCCCGACGCGCCGAGACCCAATCGACCGGTCACGCGCTGACTCCCGACAACGCTGGAGAAGGTGCGTTGCCGCTGAATGTGTTCATGGCCGGCGGCGATTCGTCTCTGGAGCGGATGATTGCGGCGGTCGACGAGGGATTGTTGGTAACGCGGTTCCACTACATCAATGGGTTCCTCGATACCCCGAAGGCGGTCCTGACGGGGATGACGCGCGATGGGCTCATGCGGATCAAGAACGGCCGGGTGGTCGGCGGCGCAAAGAACCTGCGCTTCACTGACAGCATGTTGCGGGCGTTTGAGTCGGTCCGGGGCCTGTCCTCCGAACGGCAACTGGCGCCGTCCTGGTGGGACGCCGTTGGGTGTATCTGTGTGCCGGCCATGCGCTTAGGGAGCTTCCGCTTCAGCGGGAAGACTGAGTTCTGATCCCGGCGAAGGCCCGTCGCATCGATGACCAGACCTCACTCCCAGCCCAGGTCACCAGTGTCCGCTGAAACCGGACGGGGCTGAATCACGTAGTGAGGGAGGTGGCAGTGCATTTCGCGCTGCCTTCAGTAGGTTGGTTTATGTCCGAGGCGATCGATCCTCGGCCGGACGAATTGGGGTAAGTGCGTGAGAAACCCGCGATCCATCTGCCTGGGAAGCGGCCTCCTCATCGGGGCGGTGTTGACCCTGTGCACTGTGCCCGTCCAGGCCGATACCACCATCGAGATCAAAGACCTCTCCACCAGCGAAATGGAAGTCGCCTATCTGACGGTCGACCGTGACCTGACCGTGAAAATCGAAGCGGTCGGTGGTGAGTACAAATCGGGCGCCGGGATGTTCGCCTACGCCTGGATGATCGATGCCAACTCGCGCAACCTGGTCTGGTCGATGGACGAGGAGATCACCGAGGAGGTTCCCGACTCGCCGCTGTTGCGCTCGTACAAAGATGACATCCGGCTGCGTCGGGGGTCGTATGAGCTGTACTACTTCGCCGGTTCTCCCAGCAATATCTTCAGCGACCTCGAGTTCGGCAATCTCTCCGACTTCTTCATCAATCTCGGCGAGGCGATCGAGCGGTTGAAAGGGTACTACGACGAAGAAACCAAAGAGATCAACCTGTCGTCTCGCATGCTGACGCACGAGTATCATGTGAGCGTCACTGGGAACTCCGAGTTTCTGCACGAGACCGACGACTCCACCGGTCGGACCCCGGTCGTCGCGATTCTCAAGCCGGAGAATGACGCCTACCGTCACGTTCCGTTCGCTTTGACCGAAGACACCCAACTCGATGTGTATGCCATCGGCGAATACTGGGTGGGCAAGGGAGCCATGGTAGACTGGGGAT
>DATKYL010000297.1:0-13901 GCA_035528515.1 Acidobacteriota bacterium
TCGCTGCCGCAGTGGCGGCGCTACACGGTGTGCACGCGGTAATCAGCGAGCCGCGGCCCGAAGCCTGGATCGGCGGTCAGATCACGATCTCTGGTTCGGCGACCGGATCGGCTTTTGTCGGCTATGACATTCGCGTTGCACCGAGTCACGCACCCCAGCCAAGCGACTGGACGACGATTGCGTCCCGTAGTGAGCCGGTCACGACCGGCCAACTCGCGCTGTGGGATACCGACGGTCTCTCGGGTCCCTATACGATCCTGCTCGACGCCGGTCCCGACGCTCAGATCACCGTGCCGGTCCGAATCGTCCAGGACCCGACGGCGGCGGTGTTGGCGCCGCAGGCCGGTGACACGGTGCGTCTCCTCGCCCTGATCCGCGGTACGGCGGCCGCCCCGGGCTTTCAATCGTTCCACCTGGAAGCCGAAGGGCCGCGTCCCTCGGGCGCCGTGTTTACGATCGCCGAATCGAGTGCGCCGGTCTGGAACGATACACTCGCCCTATGGCGTACCGATTCTCTGGAAGCCGGGACCTACCGCCTCACTCTGACCGTTGCGACAACGACCGAATCGCTGACCGACTCGTTGACCGTCGTGGTGCGCGCCCCCTTTGCACCCGGCTGGCCGGTGACATTGCCGGCAGTCGCCCACTTTGCGATTCGCTCGGTCAACCTCGACGGCGTCGGGGACGATGAGATCATCTGCCCCACCAACTCCGGCCTCTGGGTATTTCGTTCCGACGGTACGGTCTACCCCGGCTGGCCGCGCGGCAACGGGGCCGATCTCTCCACCGCCCCCGCCGTCGCCGACCTCGATCACGACGGAAGATTCGAGATTCTGGTCGCGGGTCCGACCCGGATGCATGTCTTCGCGTTTATCGGCGAGGCGTTCGAAGGCTGGCCGCGTCCCTTCGAGAGCATCCATGAAATCTACGGCGGCAGTCTACCCACGGTCGGCAACCTCGACGGACGGGGCGATCTCGAAATCGCCGCCATCGACCGGGGGGGACGCATTCGCGTGTGGAACGCCAACGGCACCAACTACCTGCCGCAGAACCGTCCGGATTTCGGTACCGTCGACATCACCAACTCACACGGGAACTCCCTGCCCACCGTCACGATCTGCGATCTCAATCATGATGGTCGGAACGAACTGATCGTCGCGGGCGATGACATTCACATCTTCGACGGGCGCACCGGCGACCCGTTCGGCGACAATCCCGAAACGCAGATCGCGTCCCATCTCTCGGTCAACGGTACGGCGATCGGCGATTTCAACGATGACGGCATGCGCGAAATCGCCTACGCGTTCGGCGACGCGGATAGCCCCGAGTTCAACTTTGCCGTCAACCTGATCGACGCCACCGGCCGCAGTCTGAGCGGCTGGCCGCGCGTGCTGCCGCAGACCGTCGATCTCCATCTTCTCTACTCAATCGCCGCCGGCGACGTTGACGGCGACCGGATCCCGGAAATCTTCGTCGCCCCGTATTCGCTCGGCGAGGGATTTCTCTACGGATTTCACGCCGACGGCGCACCGGTGGGATCGGATTCGAGCGACGGTCTCTTGGCGCTGCTCCCCGGCTCGGTATCCGCCATCGGACTGGTCGATATCGACCTCGACGATCAACCCGAGATTATCGCCCGGGTCGGCGAGATCCTGAGCGGGCCGGATTGGGTGTATGCGATTGAAGTGGACGGCGGAGTAGTCCCCGGTTACCCGATCACCTTCGGATTCGGCGCCACCTATGCGCCCTCCGCGCCGATCATCGGCGATCTCAATCACGACGGGATGGCCGACATGGTCACCGTTCAGTCGACCGACCGTGTCCTGACCGTTTGGGAATTAGGGGTACCGGCGACCCCGCGCGCGCGCCCGTGGCCGCAGTTCCGTGCCGATCGCTGGAATTCGGGCGTGATCGCAACGCCGCAGTATGACCTCGTTCACCTGATGCGCATTATCGACGTGATCTTCCGCGGCGGGGCACCCCTGCCCCCGTATGAACCTTCCGATCTGGACTGTGACGGCGTCATCGACATCGCCGACATCATCCGCCTCACCGACTTCCTTTACCGTTTCGGTGCGGCGCCGTGCGTGCCGTGAGGAACACCATCAGGCAGGCGCATTCCCGGAAGAATTCTTCAGCTGCTACTTACGTTTCGCTTGGAGAGAACGCCGCATAATCGGCCGGTGTGACGACCGGCGCGCAACCTCGACAAACCCCGCCGCCGCGAACGCCGAGGCCACCCCGGTCCAGATGAAGGCGTCGGTTGCACGGTCTTTCTTCGGGATGTGGGGATAACCTTCGATGATCTTCGCGCCGTGTTTCTGCGCGTGCTTTGCCGCCGCCTGGATCAGTGCAGCGCTCACGCCACGACGCCGCCACCCGCGCGCAATGAAAAAGCAGGTGATCGACCATACCGACTGATCATCGACCGGCGCCAGAATCCGTGAACGTTCAAGACCGGGATAATCCTCCCGCGGCGCGACCGCGCACCAGCCAACCGGTTCGTCGCCGGCGTACGCGATCAGACCCGGCACCCCGCCCGAGGCGATGATCTTCTTCATCGCGCGCTTGTTGCCCGCGCCTTTCTTCCGCTCAAACTCCGAACGCGTGCGTCGCCACCATATACACCAGCACCCGCCGCAGCCCCCGTTCGACCCAAACAGCGTCTCGAAGTCCTGCCAGCGGTCGGGGGTGACGGGGTGGACTGTGAGCTTCTTCACGTGAGATCCCCGGATGCCATGAAGCGATCTCCCGACGGAACCCTAAGCGCTTTTCCACTTATCCCATTCGTCCAAGACCGAGATGTCTGCTTTCTCATTAATGACATCCGCGAGCTTCTCAAGCCATTCGATGTCGGGGTGTCCGTCCTGGCGGGCGCGGTCGATGTTCGGCGCGAAGTCCCAGTCGAGCGAGCGTGCTCCGCCGCTAAGGACCTTCTTGAGTTCAGAGAGAGCGGCCGCGCGCTGGTCCTCCGGTCGGTGGGCGAAGGCGTAGAACCAACACTCGGCAAGCACACCTTTCTTAGTCTCTGGGGAAACCTTCTCCAACGCCGCAGTCAGGGCCGGCAGACCGTCGGCAGGACGACCCTGAGCGAGAAAGAACCCCGCGCAGTTGCTAAGAATGTTAGCATTATCCGGGTCTGCCTTCACGGCGCGCCGGAAGAACGCCTCCGCCTGATCCGCGTCCTGGCGGATGCTGCCGAGGAAGACCGCATAGTTGGAGAAGAGGATGGACGGGTTGTCCGGGCCAGCCGCCAGCGCACGCCGGTAGAACTCCTCTGCCCGATCCGGATCCTTACGGAAATTCTTGAGAAAGACCGCGTAGTTGCTGAGGTTTTCCGCGCGCTTCGGATCGGCCTCAATGGCACGCTGGTAGTACTCCTCTGCCCGATCTGCGTCCTTGCGGACGTCATCGAGGAAGATCGCGTAGGCACCCAAGAGGTCAGGGGAGGACGGGAATCTCTCCAGACCTTCTCGGTAGATCCGGTCAGCGCCATCCGGGTCGGATTCTTCGATGCGCTTCGCTTCGAGGTAGAGGGCATACCAGTTGGGGAATGTCTCGTCGGTCTTCTGCGCTGCCTCTCGGAGAGCCGCTGTATCAGGTTTTCCTTCTGGGCGCTCGGCGATCTTCTTCGATAGAGTCTCGTATTTCTTGAAGTAGCCCGCGAACACCTGCTTGAATCTCGCCTCCTCAGGGTGAGGAAGGTCGAATGCATCACGAACGAGAAGCATCAGCTCATCGAAATCCCCACTCTCGACCCACCAACTGTCACGCTGCTCCAGCCACGGTCGGATCACTCCCTGGGGTTCCGTTCCGCTCACCCAGAATACGCCAAGCGGGAGCGCCTCCTGCGGCAACGTCCGCAACATTTGGACTATCCCGTTATCATTCCCGCCGTACCCGATAAAAACCAAGCCCCGATCATACAGCAGGCTCCGTACCTGCTTTTCAATCCCCGCCTTGAGCGTACCGGTCTCCGCCTCCGTATTGAGGGGCGTAAGGCGGTGATCGCCGTGCATCTTCACAACCAGAGGACGCATCCGAGTGGGTCGGATATAGCTCGCGAGCGACTCGTGGTGGATGACAAGAGGGCGTCCAGGGGTGAACAGATAAAGTGCATCCGCAATCATATCATCGAAGTTTGTCGTCAGAGCGACGTTGAAGCACCCGCCCTCCAGCATCATCAGACGGGAGAGACAGGCATAGCCGAATCCCGGGAACTTGCCATCGCACAGCGACTCAATCTCCCGCTGGCGGTTCTCGGGATTGAGGAAGAGCTTCTCCATAACGGGCCCATAGAATGCGGCTGCGTTCTGAGGCTCGTACCCTGGGAACTCATCGCGGGCCCAATCCTCCGTGTTCTCTCGTCCCGGTGCGAGAATCTTGTGAAGGCGCGGCAACCAGTGTTTCTTTACCAGTTCCGCGGAAGCGGGAATCCCAGAGGAAACAGAGCAGCCCGCACCCAACAGGAATGCGAAACGCTGATCCTCGGCACAGGTCCACTCGCGCAGCCGCCGTGCGAACTCCGGTGCGGGCATTTTCCTCAGTGGCTTGCTGCCATTTGCCTCTGTCATATCGTCACCCCATTCCGCTTCATAATCACCCGCGCGGGTTCGTTGTCGCAGTAGACACGCCATTCGGCGACCAGCCCGTCGCGGATCAGGCCGGTCCAGGCGGCGGGGATATCCCAGGCGTTTTCGGGACGCAGCTCGCCTTTGACCGCAAAGGTCGCGCGGGCGCGACCGACCAGCATGACGAAATCGCCGTCGGCCAGCGTGCGCTCGACCGTAACCGAGTAGTCAGGGAACCAGGACAGGTACATTGCCCAGCCGGTGCGCATGTGTTCGCGTCCGTTGCCTTCCCCATCGAGCGCGTCGACAAAACGGTGGTCATCAGTCATGAGAGCGCACAGCTTGTCCACGTCGTGCGTGTTGATCCGCTCCACGAACGCCAGGGCTACAGCCGTCGGATCGGCGGTTTTCATTGTCGGGCCTCCCGCCAATTAGCGATCGGTCCGCCGGGCAAGTCAAGCCCCCGCGGCGCACCCAACAAAAAACCCGGGCCGCCGGCAGGGAAACGTGGTGGCGGCCCGGTTGGGGGGCAGGTACGGACTGCTGATTGCCAATCAGTCGAACAGGAAACTCGTGCGCAAATTGATGATATAGTCGGATGACAACTGGCTTTCGTTCAGGTTACGGTAGATTGGGATCTCGGCCGACGCCTGCAGCGTCACCATCTTCGACCCCACGTAGATAAGCGACGGCGTGAAATAGGCGACCTTCCCGCCCCGGTTGGTGAACGGCAGACCGTTGAGCTTGTCGCGTCCGAGCGCCACGCCGTTGAACTGCGCCACCCACTCAAGATTCTTGTTGAGACGGAAGGCGAGATATGCCGCGCCGACGAACTCGCCGCCCCACTCATAATGGTAGATGTTCTCCTGCGACGAGAGACGATAGAGCGCGCTCAGGCCCCAGCCGAGACGATAGTAGCGGTGGTGGTACAGAAGCCCGACAATCGGGTCCATCGTACCGGTGCCGAGCTGCAGGTCGTCGGGCAGCCGGTTGCCGTCGGCGTCGACCGCGTCGGTGGCGCCGGTCGGCAGGCGCACACCGAAGGCGGCCGCCAGGACCGCGCCCTGCCGCCGCCCGGCATACATGCCCGGCGATTCCTTGATATAGTCGTCGTAGCCGTCGTTACCCTCCGGCGTGTAGTGGTCGCCGAAGTACAAGGTCTGCCCCACGTTGAGCTTGAGGTACGTCATCAGAATGACATCCCCCAGACCCTGCGATCCACGCCGCGAATCGAAGAACACTCCCGGTGTCCCGGCCACCAGCGCCGAGTCGACCCGGCTGGTGTTGTAGATGTAGCGATACGGGATGATCGCGTTGAACGTAATGTTCTCCGACAGACCGTAGGTGATGTCGAGCGCGAGCGATGTGTTCAACGTGAACGAGTGTTCGGTGTTGCGGGTCTCTTCGTTGTAGTAGACCGCGTCTTCGAGAATCTCGTACTCGTACGACAACGCCGCCACCCAGTTCCCGCGGGCGACCGTCAGGTACGCTTCCTTGGCGAGACTCTCGCTCGGCAGCACCATCCGGCGCGGACCGATTTCGTTGGCCAGCCCCGTCGCCGCCAGCAGAAGCAGCCCGAGACACAGGGCCAGAATGAGTCTGAAACTGAACGTGGACATGGCACCCATCTTCCGATGATGGTGAATGGTTCCCCTCAAGGTTCAGCCGCATTGTCTACGGCCGCGCCCACGACACCGGCACCCACAACGCCCGTGTCGCACCACTGTCCATTATCGGCACAGGGGTGCACACCTTGAGGGGGGCGCGGGCCCCCTATCACACGGGGATCGGTGCCCTTATTGGGGAGGAGACTGCTCGGTCGCCGTGAATTCGGACGCCAGCATCGACATCACCACGAGGTCGGCGTAGGTGTCGCCGCGCTTCATGCTCTGGCGGTGGATGCCCTCGTAGGTGAAGCCTTCGGACTGGTAGAGGCGGATGGCGGGCGCGTTGTCCCGCATCACCTCAAGCCACAGACGGTGGGCACCCAATTCGGTGAAGGTGAGATTCGCGATTTGCCGTACCGCGGCGCGTCCGAAGCCCCGGTCCTTTTCCGCAATCACGATGCGCTTGAATTCGATGTTACCGTCCGGATCGTCGAGCCCTATGATGACGACGAACCCGACCACACGGTTATCCGTCGTGGCCCGCACCAGGAGGTGGGCGATGCTCGGGTCGGCGATCGCGGCGCGGTGCTTCTCCCGCGGCCATTGGCGGATGGTCTGCGCGTTTTCCTCGTCCCTTTCCATCGTCAGTACGACATCCAGGTCGGCTTCCGACGTGGGGACGCAACGGATCGTTTCGGTGTTACTCATGGATACCAGGATGGCTCCCGCCGCGCGATGGTGTCACATACCGGCGTCGGCGTCGTCACCCGTTGTCAACAGATCCCCCTGCAACTGACGCGGCACACGGTCGATCTGCGGGAGTTCGGGGATGTCGTCCTGCGAGGTGGCGCCGAGTTCCTTGAACTTCCGCGCCGAGACCAGCACCCGGGTCTCCAATGAACCGACCGATTTGTTGTACGCGTCGGTCGCCTGCTCGAGCGACCGTCCGACCCGCGCCAGGTGTTCGGCGAATTTGACGATACGGTCGTGAATCTCCGCACCGAGACGGCTGATCTGCGCGGCATTCCGCGCGAGCTGCTCCTGCCGCCAGCCCATCTCCACCGCACGCAGGAGAGCGACAAAGGTCGTCGGCGAAGCGAGAATGACATTGCTGCGCAGGCCGTCTTCAATCAGGCCCGGGTCGGCGTCGACCGCCGCGGAAAAGAAAGATTCGCCGGGGATGAACATCACCACAAAATCGGGCGCCTCGGCAAACTGGCTCCAGTACGACTTGGCGCTCAACTGGCGCATGTGGGTTTTGACGTGCCCGGCGTGCCGCTCCAGATGACGGCGCCGCTCATTTTCGGTCGGCGCCTCCAGAGCATCGAGGAAAGCCACCAGCGGCACCTTCGCGTCGACCACAATCCGCCGTCCGCCGGGAAGGTGGACCATCATATCCGGACGCTGCTTGCCTTCATCGGTCTGCACCGACTCCTGCTCGACGAAGTCGCAGTGTTCGGACATCCCGGCTATTTCGGCGACGTTACGTAGCGTCAGTTCGCCCCAGCGGCCCCGCACCTGCGGCGTCCGTAACGCCTGCCCGAGGTTGGCCGTCTCGCGTGACAACGTCTCGGTAGACGTCGCGACCGATTTCAGATGCTGTTCGAGCGAGCCGTAATCTTTGCGCAGGGTCGTTTCGAGTTGCTGCGTTTGTCTCTGGTAGTCTTCGAGCGCCTTGTTGAGCGGCTTGAGGAGATTGTCGATCGCCACCTGACGGCGGGTCAGGTCGCCCTCGGCATCTTTGAGGAGCGTTTCGAGACGTGTCTTGGCGAGCCGGAGAAACTCTTCGGAGTTGCTGGACAGGGCCTGTTTCGAGAGCGCGGCGAATTCATCGGCCAGACGTTTCGAGTTTTCCGCGATGAAAGTCTCTTTGGCTGTCAGTTCACGTTTGGCCGCTTCGAGATCGGCTTTGATTCCGGCGCGTTCGCCGATCAACGTCTCGTGCCGCTCGCGCAACTCGATGAACTTCGTCTCATTCTGGCTCAGTTGTCCGCGCAAAATCTCCAGTGCGTCGCGCGCCTGGGCCCGTCCCAGAAACCACGCGGCGACGCCGCCGACAACAATCCCGACTATCAGGAGAAGCCACTCCATTGATCGTACCCCGCTGTCCCGCCCTGTTCAGGAGGACATGCGCCACCCGGCGCCACGCCACAGAGCGATAGGTATAAGAACCTCTTTATGAGGGAGCGAGTCAAATCGCTTCACGGCAATCACTTTTGCATCGACGGCGCGTTCAGCCACCGGGTACCCCAGACAGAGGCGCAGGCCGGCGTAAGGCGCTAATAATCAACAAGTTGCGTGGCCTGCAGGCCGCGCCGGCAACTCCGCCGCCGAGGGAAAGGCTGGTTTCGCAGATTCTGCCTGTTGGTATATTGATACATTGTCACTGACGAGCACTCGGCAGATTCTACAAACCATGAACGCTCACTCAGACAAACCCGATCTCTCCGGACTGCGGATCAACCGCGACCAGGCGCCAACCGCGCAGGCGAGGCACCCTGCCGGAAAACGCTTCCTGTGGATCGTTTCGATCCTGATTGTCGTGGCCGCTGCGGTCGTCCTGATTGTCAAGGGATCGCGCACGACCGTGGCGGTCGAGACCGCTACCGTGCAACGCCTGGCCCCCGCCGCCACCCAGTCGCTTCTGACCGCCACCGGGTACGTGGTCGCCCAACGCAAGGCCGCGGTTGCATCGAAAGGGACCGGGCGACTCGAGATTCTGAATGTCGAGGAAGGCGATCGCGTCGCAGCGGGTGACATTATCGGGCGGTTGGAATCGGCCGACGTCGAGGCCGCACAGCGCGCCGCCCAGGCGGCGGTCGACCAGGCCAAAGCGGTCCTCGCCCAAGCCGAGGCGCTGCGGCATGAAGCACAGGTCGATTTCGATCGTGTCAGCGGCTTGCGGGCTCATGAACTCGCGTCGCAGTCCGATTTCGATAAGGCGGAAGCCCGCCACCGCACCGCGGTCGCCAATGTCGAGGCAACCGAGGCGGCGCTGCGACGATCACTCGCCGACCTGCGCTGGGCCGAAGTGCAAGTTGAGAACACCTATATCCGGGCGCCGTTCGACGGTACGGTCCTGACCAAGAACGCCGATGTCGGCGAAGTGGTCGCCCCCTTTGCGGCCTCCGCCTCATCGCGCGGGGCACTGGTCACACTCGCCGACATGGGTTCTCTTGAAGTCGAAGCCGATGTTTCAGAATCGAATATCCGTAAGATCATAATCGGACAACCCTGCCTGATCACGCTCGATGCCCTCCCCGCCGAGCCGTACACCGGCGCCGTCAAGAAGATTGTCCCCACCGCCGACCGGGCCAAAGCGACCGTGCTCACCAAGATCGTGTTCGATCAACTCGATGAACGCGTACTGCCGGAGATGAGCGCCAAGGTCAACTTCCTCCCCGCCGGGGACTCGGCTGCCGGTCCGGTCGTCTCCGGGACCGTTCTCGCGGTTCCCGCTGCTGCGGTGACGACCCGCGACGGCCGTACGGTGGTCTTCCGGGTGCAGGACGAACAGGTTTCCGCTGTCCCGGTAGAGCGGGGCGCATCATTCGGCGCGTTGACAGAGGTCCAGGGCGATCTGCAGGCAGGAGACGTTATCGTCGCCGCACCGTCCGGCAATCTCGCCGACGGGGACCATGTCACGATAAAGAAGTAACGCGACAGGACATCGCCCATGCCCAACACCGTCGTTCAGGTCGAAAACGTCAGTAAGACCTACTACCGCAACAAGACCGAGGTACCGGTCCTCGCCGATCTCTCGCTGACCGTTCCCGAAGGCGAGTTCGTCGCCCTGATGGGCCCGTCGGGATCGGGAAAGACCACGCTGCTCAATCTGATTGCGGGCATCGACCGCCCCGACAAGGGCCGCGTCATCGTAGCCGGGACCGATCTGTCGACCCTGGGAGAATCGCAACTGGCGAAATGGCGCGCGCGGCACATCGGGTTCATCTTCCAGTTCTATAACCTCCTGCCGGTGTTGAGCGCCTTCGGCAACGTCGAGCTGCCGCTCTTGCTGACCAAACTGTCGCGCGCCGAGCGGCGGAAGCACGTGGAAACGGTGCTCGACCTGGTTGGGCTCGCCCCCCGCATGCACCACTACCCGCGCGAACTCTCCGGCGGCGAGGAGCAACGCGTGGCGATCGCCCGCGCGCTGGTCACCGACCCGACGCTGATCATCGCCGACGAGCCGACCGGCGATCTCGATAAACAATCGGCCACCGAGGTTCTCGATCTGCTGGTACGCCTCAACGAGGAATACAAGAAGACGATCGCGATGGTGACTCACGATCCCCGCGCCGCTGAGCGGGCCCACATCGCGCGCCAATTAGACAAGGGCGAGTTGATTTAGCCAAACCGATGAAGATCTTCGGACTCCTGTTCCGCAATGCGCTGCGGCACCGTCTCCGCACCCTCCTGACGATTGCCGGGGTGGGGGTGGCGATTCTCGCGTTCGGTGTCCTGCGGACCATGATCAGCGCCTGGTATACCGGCGTCGCCCAGGCCGCGCCCGATCGGCTGGTGTCGCGCAGCAAAATCTCGATCACCTTCACCCTCCCCCTCGCGCAGAAACAGAAGATCGAACGCATTCCCGGCGTGGCGGCGGTGACCCACGGCTCGTGGTTCGCCGGCTACTACAAGGACCCGAAAGACTTCTTCCCGCAGATCGCCTTCGCAAACGCCGAATCATTCCGTCTCTTCCCCGAGTATATCGTTGATTCGGCCGCCATCGCGGCGTTCGGACGGGAACGCAACGCGGCCATTGTCGGCAGTGCGACAATGGAACGGTTCGGTTGGGAGATCGGCGACAACGTGCGCCTGACCGGCACGATTTATCCCGGCGACTGGGATTTCGTCATCCGCGGCATCTACACCGGGCGCGAGGAGGCCACCGATATCACCCAGTTCTTCTTCCACTGGGACTATATCGACCTGCGCATGCAGGAGTCGTTTCCCGGACGCGTCGGGCAGGTCGGCTGGTGGATTATCAAGATCGACGATCCCGCCCGCGCGGCCGACATCTCCGCAGCCGTCGACCGCGAATTCGCCAACTCCGCCGATGAGACGCTGACGGAAACTGAGGCCGCGTTCCAGCAGAGCTTCATGGGTATGGTGGAGACGATCATCAAATCCCTTGAGGTGATCTCCGCCCTGGTCATCGGCATCATCCTGCTGGTGGCGGCCAACACGATGGCGATGACGGCGCGCGAACGGATTTCCGAGTATGCCGTCCTCAAGACACTCGGTTTCAGCGCCGGGCACATCATCGGTTTGATCGGCGGCGAATCGCTGTTGATATCGGGACTCGGGGGCGCGCTGGGGATTCTCCTGCTGATTCCGATCACGCAGGCCCTCGGTGCGGTCATGCGCCAATGGTTCCCAGCTTTCCCGATCGATCCGATGACCTATGTCCTGACGGGAAGCACCGCGATCCTGGTCGGCATTCTGGCGGCGGTTTTCCCCGCCTGGCGGGCGATCCGGCTGCGGATCGCCGACGGACTGCGGCGGATTGGATGATCGGCGGACGCCGTTACGGTTAGTATATGGGACTGTTTCTCGGCTATACGCTTCGAAACCTGACGGTGCGCAAGCTCACGACGGGTATCACGATCGTCGGACTCGGCATGGTCGTTTTCGTATTTGCCGCCGTGCTCATGCTCACCAACGGGCTAAAGCAGACGCTGGTCGAGACCGGTTCGGACAACAACGCCATCATCGTACGCGCCGCCGCCAACGCGGAGACGGTCTCGATCATCGGTCGCGACCAGGCCGGAGTGGTGACCACCCAGCCGGAAGTTGCACTTGACGCCGACGGCAAGCCGCTCGCGGTCGAGGAGATCGTCGTCCTGGTCAACATTGACAAACGTCACGGCGAAGGTCTCGCCAATACGATTATCCGCGGCACGACCGACAATGTCTTCCACCTGCGTGAGAACATCAGGATCACCGCCGGTCGCATGTTCACCCCCGGCACATCGGAACTGATCGCCGGGCACGCCGTCTCTCAGAACTTCAAGGGCTGCGAACTCGGCGGACAGATCACGTTTGCCGGACGCACCTGGACCATTGTCGGACTCTTCGACAGCGATGGCTCCGGATTCGATTCCGAACTGTGGGGACCGATCGAGCAGGTCCAGCAGGCCTTCCGCCGTCCGATCTTCTCATCCATCACCATGCGTCTGACTGATCCTGCCCGCTTCGATCAGTTGAAGACCCGGCTCGAAGCCGATCCCCGCCTTACGGTGAAGGTCGAGCGGGAGAAGAAGTTCTACGCCGATCAGTCGCAGATGACGACTATTTTCCTCGACATGATCGGGATGATCATCTCGGTTATCTTCTCGCTCGGGGCGGTGATCGGCGCGATGATCACGATGTACGGCGCGGTGGCCAATCGCACGGTCGAGATCGGCACACTGCGCGCGCTCGGTTTCTCGCGCCGCCTCGTCATGGCCGTCTTTCTGGTCGAGGCGGTTTGGATCGCGCTTTTGGGTGGTGTGGTCGGTGTCGCGGCGGCATCATTGATGTCGTTCGTCACCGTCTCCACGACAAACTGGGGCACGTTTTCCGAACTCTCCTTCAGTTTCGCACTCTCGCCCGCCATCGTCGGTAGCGCGCTCGCGTTTGCCGCGGCCATGGGTCTGATCGGCGGTTTCCTCCCGGCTGTCCGCGCGAGCCGTCTCCGGATCGTCAACGCCCTGCGGGAGGAGTGATCGGAAACAAACCCGAATCCCGGACCGTCGGGGATTTGGCACAAGGGAGGTTGTCATGAAACGCGCCATCGTCTGTATACTGCTCATCCTCGGCGCCTCGTCCGCTCACGCGCAGGACACGCACCGCTTCTCGTTCTTCATCTGTCCGGGACCGTCGATTCCGATCGCACCGCAGGACTTCTCGGAGTTCTGGAGCATCGGGCCCGGCCTCAGTGCTGGCATATCGTACGCGATCACACCGGCCCTGGCCGGCATGATCATGCTCGACGGCTCCCTTTTCACGGTGAGAGAGGACAAAGCCGCCGAGGCCCTCGGCATCAACCAGACCAGCCTGGACATTGCAGGCGGACGCATCACAATGCTTTCCGTTACCGGTAACCTGAAGGCCTGCCTCACCCCACATGCGTCGCGTAGCGGGCCCTATGTCTACGGCGGCGGCGGTCTATACCGACTCTCGGTCGGCGGTCAGGGCATGGTGGGCGGATGGTCGGTCTACCCGTTAGCGTGGCCGGAGGACGAGTCTGCGCTCGGCGCGCAGTTCGGCGCCGGAACCGAAATCGTAGCCACCGCCTCGATCAACATCCTGATTGAAGGCCGCTATCTCATAGGCTTCACCAAAGACGAATCACGGCAGACAATACAGCTTCGTCTCGGAATCAGTACGCGTTAGCGATTCCCAAGCGGTCTTGCCAAGGTGCCGGCAGCCAGGATGCCAGCACGTGTGGCAGCGATCTGCGATCGCTGTCTGCCGGAGGCAGACCGGAACAGATACCCAAGAGAAAGACCTGACAGAATGCGGGGACTGCAGCGCGCAGGCATACGGGCCCGCCGGGTGCCACTGCCAGTCTGGATGACTGTGTGCCACTGACGTTCGGGCCTGTTGAAAAACCTCACGCTGCGCCGACGAGGCCGACGGCGATCACGCAAACCGTGTCCTGATCGAGAACAGACGCGTGGTGTGACAGGAGCTTAGCCCAGGGCGTGAGCCCTGGGATCGGAGGACCACCCAAAGG
>DATKYL010000298.1:0-2223 GCA_035528515.1 Acidobacteriota bacterium
CGGCGGTGCGCTCTTCCATCGCCCGCATCCGCGCCTCGGCCTGATCGGCCGCCGCCTTGGCATCCAGTGCCGCGGGCGCATACAACATGCCGCGAACCAGAACCACCGCGCCCTGGAGAAATGTGTTATCGGGCACCGGACTCAGCAGTTCGTCGAGCACCTCAATCCGGAGTTCAAGCCGACCGGCGGCATCGGTTTCTCCGACCGCCTGCGTCCGGCACAGGAACACAAGCATCGTCACCATGCCTGCGCGTGCAGCGAATCGTCCCCACCTGAACATCATTCATCATCCTCAAGATTGATCGACCGGGTTCCACAAAACGGATGCGTGCAATCCCTATTTATCCTTCACGTCGAGGGACTTCCGACACTTGTTGTCCGATGTGCAGAAGATATTGGCCACCGGCGTCAGGTCACTCAGATCCTTGTTCGTGTAGTTGGAGAACTCGAACCGGGCCGGCAGGGTGGTCCCGAGTGGCGAGAGCGCCAACGTGCGAATGCCGCACATCTTGGTGTGTGTCGCATCCGCCGCGTCGATAAGGTCAAAGCTGTAGCGCATCACGCACGCAGCTTCGCCGGAGTAGTTGTTCCCGTAGGCACTGGCGCGACCGCCGTTCGCTGTCCGGTGATGAATAGACGGTTCGAGCACGTTGACCCCGTGGCCCATCTCGTGGCTCGTGACCTGCCCAACGACAAGTGAGCTGACGTTGGCATACGCCGCCTGCTCCGCACCCGTGGGATCGCCGCCCTGGTCTCTGACACAATCGGCAAGGTCGGCCTCGATCTGCGCCTTGTCGATATTGACGTCGGGATCGGCAGTCTCGGGCGGACCGAGAAGCGCGCCGTTCACCAGCCCCCAGGAGCCGCGGCCGCCAAGGTCGCGTTCGCGGATATGCAGGGCAAACTGATTGTGCAGCTTGACCGCCGCCGAGGACTTGTGATTGACCACGCGGTGACCGGCGGCGGCAAGACCCGTCCCATTCATCAGCTTGGCCGGATCGGCGTTCAGGTAGTGCATTTCAAAATCAGTGATGAGGAGGAAGTTGTTGTACAAGGGTCCCATGAGATGAAGCAGATTCTCGTCGTATAAGAAGAGGTCTTTCCTATCCGGATCGAGGCGCGTGTGATTGCAGACGAAGCCGGTCATGGTACCCCGGTATTCTTCGTAATAAGTGAAGCCGTCGCCGTCGCACTTCATGTTCTCCGGTTCCTTGTCACCGTCCCAAGTGGTGGGCTTGCTCGCATTGGCGGGCTGCCAGGCGTCCGCGACGTGATTGCCGCCCGCCGGGAGATCGTCGATGGGCATCTTCTTGGTGTCTGTGCAGCCGCACTCCTGCCCCTTGTCATCGAGCGCGCAGGCCTGGATACCGCCCCATGCTCCCCAGTCGTAGCAGGTTACAGTCACCGTCGCGGCATTGACCTCTTCCTTGGTCTGGATGATCACGCCGTTGCCCATCGGTGCGTCGTAGAGCTCGGGCGGATTGACCGTGGCGCTCTGGATGAACTTGAGGTCCTTGGCCGTCTCGTCGCCGTAGTTGATGCAGACGCCTGGTTCTGAAGAGGTTCCTAACAGCCAGAAGCGGATCTTGGCCATCGCACCATTCTTGATCGTTGCCGTGAACTGGACCGAGTTGCCGGGGTCGCCGGTGGCGGTACCGAATTGGCGACCCTCGGGGAGCCAGGCCGCCGGGCAGTCGGTGAGTTCGATTTCCACCACCTGCACCGCCTTCGCTTCGCAGCATGCGACGCCGTTCAGCATCGGCTGGACCGTGGACAGACCGCCCTTCGACCCCTGGATCGAGAAGGGAGCGGTGGCGCTCGACAATGTCAGCACATCCGTATCACCGGACAACCATGTGACCGGGGCGTCGGCGGGCGTCACCGTGACCGCCAGCGGTCTCACCTGATCCTTGCAGATCGTGAGGGGTTCAGTCACGTCATCGAAGCGCACAACGACGATCTTCACCTTCTTTTCCAGCGATGTGCACCCGCATGCCGTGACAGCCGATCCGATCTCGAAGAGGTATTCGCCTCCCCCCCATTTGTCCGCGATCTGCTTGATCGTGTATTGCATCGGGTAGGACTTACTGGAGGACTGCAACAGGACGCAGTCGAGGTTCTCATCCAGGCCCCAGTATTTCACCGTCGGGACGTTGAACGTGAGCCGGGTATCGCTGTCGCCGCAGTAAAGATCGCCCGGCGCCGACGGAGACACGGTGATCG
>DATKYL010000299.1:0-7660 GCA_035528515.1 Acidobacteriota bacterium
TCTAAGAAGCCAATGGCGTCGTTATAATCGGTCGCCCTCGTCATGAAGCCGATCAGGAAATATGCTTCGTTCAGGTCGAAGTCGAAACGAGCGGACGGGCCGACCTGAAGCTCGCTGTCAAGCTCGAGCTTTTGATGCCGGTAGCTGAGACCGATAAATATGTAATCAGTTAGCGCGAGGCGACCAGCCAAACCCCAGGCGAGTCCACTATTGAAACCCTCAAACCAGTCACCGGTGGCCGCCCCGTATCCCACGCCACCCGATAAGGCAAACCGAAATCGAGAACCATATAGCAGATATTCTGGGCGGTTCGAATATCCTCGGTCACCCACCTTTGACTTCTCGGTAGTCTTGTCAGGCTTGAAATCGTTCGGCGGGGACACCACAGCCCGGGAAAGCGAGTCTGCCGGAGAACTGCTGTCGCCGCCCGTGGGATGAAGCACAAGGTTGCTTATGTCCGCACCTTGCTGATCGAGCACCATCCTGATGTTCGAGCGGGAGAACTGCTTGCGTCCTCCGTCCTGGTTCACCATCACGATGTATGGCTCACTTGGAACGGATTCTACACTGACGTTCACATACCTCCACCCCGTTGTTGTGATGATCGTGACGTTTGTCCAAGATTCAGCGGCCGCATCGATCGGCACGCAGCAAATGTACCAACCGACCAAGCAGAACGCTTTGACCCAGAAGGGACACAGCCCCCTCCAATGCCAGCAGTTTCGCCTACGCCTACACACGACACCTCCGCCCACTCCCCTGAGAAGATCCTGCTTCGTAAAGAACTTCACGCCTCGCTGTCGCAGTCAAGCGGAATTGCAGGCATTCTGAACTCTCCCGCCCCACCCACGAGACATCCCTGTCTTTGTAATGCCCTGCCAATCAAACACTTGCTGTCGGCGCCTTTTCATTCCGGCTAAGAAGCCCCTCGTCTCAGTACGGCCCCTCTTTCCCATCCAGTCCGAATTGGACAGCTTGCGTTTTTCACCTCAGCTGGCCGACGGCACGGCGAGGTTTCAGGAGAATACCGGGTCGGACCTCAGCGACGCGACCCTCTCCAGCCTACCTTGCATCGCGTCTCGAGAAAGGATTCTAGGATCAGACATCAAGCGCCGGACCTCGTCGGCCCACTCCTGACAGCCAACGACAACCACCACCGCCATCCTACACCTGCCGTGGTAGTTGTCCGCCGCCGTCACGCCTTAACCGGCGTGGGCCGACCATTCTCGTCGACCGCAACCATCACGAACTGTCCCTGGGTCGCCAGGAACCGCTCGCCGGTCAACGGCCTTTCCGCCTGCATCTCCACCTGGACCGTCACCGACGTCCGACCGACCTTGATGATGCGGGCGTTCAGAAGCACGATCGCGCTCGCCGGCACCGGCCGCTTGAACTCCATCCGGTCTGACGCGATTGTCACCATCATCTTGCGCGCAAATCGCGTCGCGCAGATCCACGCCGCCTGGTCCATCCACTGCAGCGCATATCCCCCGAACAGGGTGCCGTAGTGGTTGACCTGCGACGGGAAGACTACGTGCGCCATGGTGAATTCGGTATCCGCCAGTCCCTCGACCGATCGCTCTGCCATAACGAGTCCCCCTCTAATCTTTTCGATTGCGCATCGCCGCCCGAACCGGCGCATCCCCCGAATCAGAATCGATCGGTGACGACGACATCATCCAACGGCAACTGCCCCGGACGTGGCCAGGCTTCTTTGATTCCTTTACCGACCGCCACGAACATCGCCACCACGTGATCGGCGGGAAGATTGATCAGCCGACCGACCGCATCGAAATCGAACCCATCCATCGGACAAGAATCGTACCCCATCGCCTTGGCGGTCAACATCAATGTCTGCGCCGCGATCCCGCACGAACGCATCGCTTCATCTCGCTGGACCTGGCCGCGTCCACGATAGTACTTATCGATCGCCGGCACGAGGATGTTTCGCACCTGCTCCGGGGCGGCACGCCAGTAGCGCTCCGGTTCCCTCTCCCACGACCTCAGATCCGCGCAGAGAATGATCAGAAGCGACGCATCGGTCACCTGCGCCTGATCCCACGCCGCCGCCCGAACCTGCTTCCTCAGGTCCGGGTCGCGCGCCAGGACAAAACGCCAGTTCTGAATGTTGAACGCGGTCGGCGACATCACCGCCGCCGACATTAATTGCTCGATCTCCTGCTCGGTCATCGCATGGTTCGGATCGTAGTGCTTTACCGCCCGTCGTGTCCGGATCGCTTCCAGAGTGTCCATTGTCCCTCCCTCGCCGGTAATATGTCCGTGCCACGAACTTGCTGATAAAATACCCCGAAATCCCGCCTTGTTCCGGATAAAATTACTCCTCTGCCGCGGCTTGGATAACGTGTCACGTTTGCTGTGCGGCGGCCTGGGCAGACGAAACCCTTGAGCCTTACAACCGTATAGGGATCGTCGGGCCGTCTCGTGCCGTGCAGCGGACCCGTCCATAAGCATCACATACCGGGGCAAGGAGGATCACCAACGTGTCGAAAACGCGCGAAGTGCAGAATACCCCGTGCTGCCGGATCATCGGCCTGCTCACTCTCCTGGCAGTTGTCGGCGGCCTGATCTGCTCTGCGACAGCAGTGGCCCAGGACACATTCACACCGGTCTACCATCCCACCCTCGAGGTGGCGAAGACCGCGACCCCGATCGATATCGATGGCCGGCTCGACGACGCCGGCTGGCAGGTGGCCGGCCGGGCGTCCAACTTCGCCGAACATACGCCCGGCGACCAGACCCAGCCGCCGGTCGAGACGGTCGCCCTGATGACTTACGACGACGACAAACTGTACGTCGCGTTCATCTGTTATGACGACCCCAGCCTGATCCGGGCCTCGCTCTGCGAACGCGACCACGGGCTGGGCACCGACGACAACGTCGCGCTGCTGCTCGACACCTACGGCGACGCCGCCTGGGCTTATGAGATCTTCGTGAATGCCTACGGTGTCCAGGGGGACGCCCTCTTTTCCAGCAACGGCGGCGAGGACGAGAAGTACGACCTGATCTGGGAATCAGCCGGGCAGATCACCGACTCGGGCTACCAGGTCGAAATCGCGATCCCTTTCTCGAGCATGCGTTTCCCGAACCGGGAGGAGCAGGTCTGGAAAGTCGATTTCTGGCGCAACCATCCCCGCGCCAGCCGTGCCCAGTATTCCTGGGCGGCGTACGACCGCGACGAGCAGTGCTGGCCCTGCCAGTGGGGAACCGTGACCGGCGTCAGAAATGTGAAGTCGGGGAAGGGTATCGAAATCCTCCCGTCGATCGTCGGCTACCAGTCCGGCGCTCTAACCGATGGTGAGGACCCGGACTCGCCGTTCGACAATGATGACATTGACGGTAAGATTTCCCTCGGCGCGAAGTACTCGATATCCTCAGACATCACCGTCGAAGCGACCTACAATCCCGATTTCAGCCAGGTCGAATCCGACGACGCCCAGATCGATGTCAATACCACGTTCGCCCTCTGGTATTCCGAACGGCGCCCCTTTTTCCAGGAGGGCAGCGACCTGTTCGAGACTCATTTCAACGCCGTCTATACCCGGTCGATCAACGACCCCCTCTTCGCGGCCAAGTTCACCGGGCGCAAGAGCCGCACCAGCTTCGCCTACCTCGTCGCCCGCGATGAGCATTCACCGATCACGCTCCCATTTGAGGAGCGCAGCAGGTTCATCCAGGCCGGAAAGAGCACCTCCAACATCCTGCGTGTCCGGCAGTCGTTCGGCGAGGACTCGCGCGTCGGTATTATCATGACCGACCGGCGCCTCGACGACGGCGGGTCCGGATCGCTGCTGGGGGCCGACGGCACGATCCGGCTGTCGACCAGCAACAGTATCGAATGGCAGTTCAACGGCACCTACACCGAAGAACCCGACGACCCCGCCCTATCACGCGGGCTGAACGACACCGATTTCGAGCGCGGCGCGCACACCGCTGGCTTCGACGGCGAGACGTTCTGGGGATATGGCGTCTACGGCGGCCTCAAACACGAATCCCGCCGCTGGGACATCGAGCTTGATTACCTGGGACGCAGTCCCACGTTCCGGGTCGATAACGGCTACGAACCTCAAAACGATTGGCAAATGGCCGAGCTTGATGTCGGGCACATTTTTTATCCGGACAGCCGTCTCTTTGAGTACATCAATCCATATGGGAACATCGGCAGGGTCTGGAACTACGACGGTGTGCAGAAGGACGAATGGGTGATCGTGAATCTCAGCACCCAGCTAAAGATCGCGCAGACAAACCTGCACGCACAGTACCTGCGCAGCAACGAGCTGTTCCGCGAGATACAATTCGACGACATCTGGGGCGCGCACTTCTGCGCCAGCGGCACGGTTTCCGAATTCCTCCGCGGCGGCTTCGGGATCAACTACGGGCATCGGGTTGCGCGCGACGATCTCGTCATGGGCATGCAAACCAGTGGTTCCGCGTGGTTCGAACTCAAACCGACCGACCGAATCCTCATCCAGCCCGAATTCGAGTATATCAAGAGCGACCACATCGACACCGGTGAAGAGCTGTTCGCGGGATACACCGCCCGCACCCGGATCGGATACCAGCTCATACGCGAACTGTCGTTGCGGCTGGTGGTGCAGTACGACGATTTCGACGGGACCTGGGAGGTCGATCCGCTCTTGACCTACCGTCTCAATCCGTTCTCGATCTTCTACATCGGCTCAACCTACGACTACTACGACATCGCCGACAACGACCCGACCGACCACGACAACGGGAGACGCCGTCTCGCCTCCCGCCAGTTCTTCATGAAGTTGCAGTACCTGTTCCAGATTTAGGTGGGATATTACATCATGTAGGTCAGGAGCCCCGCTCCCCTGAGGAGAGACACAAGAGAGATTGTCTCCTCAGTGTCAGGGGAGCGGGGCTCCTGACAAACCCGCATTCCGAAGAGACCCGTACACCAAGAATGTGGGCCAGCCGCCCTCGGCTGGCCATGACCACCCTCATGCATCCGGCCCGCGGTGCGACGTGACCTCTTCGTCGATCCAGTTTTCCTCTTCCCAACTCATACCACTCCGCCCGGGCACTTTCCGTGTCGGCCCGGCGGCATAGAGGCGACAACTCTTCGGTCCATAGCAGAAGGTCTCCCGACGATAACGGCGGACCGACGGGTTCCACTGGTCGATGATCATCTCCACTGCCATCTCGCACCCCCAGATACACGTAGTGCATTTCGATCTGTACCTGCGAGCGGCCAGCCGACGGTGACCCCGCGCTCGGTACTCCTCCAACGGAGGCGGTATGCCCAGGAACGGAGGTGGCTTGCCCGCCGACTGCTCACCGCGCGCAACGATCGTCAGACCGCTGGCCCTGTAGAACTCGGCCGTTTCCAACCGAGGGTCCGCCACCGGCACACAGAAACCCGATGCCTGATTGCCGATCCGGAACTGATGCTTCTCATGCGCACTCGGACCGACCGCGACCCCGAACTCCCGTTGTTCACCGTCGGTCGTCCCCCGGACCCGAAACACGTATCCGAGGTAGCTGTGTGAGCGCTGATCGAAACTCCGCCACAGCCGGATCCGGGCCTGGACCGAGACAAGCTCGCCCTGCCATTCCATCTTCTGACTCATGTTCTCGTGCATGTCACCTGCCGATAGATCAGCCCAGGAATGTGGCCAGCCGCCCTCGGGGGAATGTAGCCCAGCCGCTCCGCCGTTCGCCCCGTCCCGAAACCGGGTCGGGACCGGGAGAGTCTCGTCCTTCGCTTTCGGAGCGGAGAGACGGACCCTCGGCTGGCCGTCCCACCGATTCCCTGTGCATGCCAGGCGCCTCGCCTGGCTGACCGCTACGCTTGCTTCCGCTTCAACCAGAAATCGAACGATCGCCCCGGCACAAAGATATCCAGCCCCACCGACGGTTTTTCGCACGGATTGATCACGACATGCATCTCGCCCCCGGGAATGTAAGCGGTATCCCCCACCCCGAGCACATGCTCGACATCCTCGCCGTCCACAATCGCCAGCGACCCCTCCAGCACCACCAGCACCTGCGCATTCGGATGCTGATGTCGCGGCGACCGATGCCCCGGCGGCTTCACAAAGTGCTCAATTGAAATATCATCCTCACAGCACAGACTCGCACGTTTCCAATGCGGCTCCGGCTCGTAGGTTTCGGCGTCGGTGAAGCGGGTGAGTTGCATGGGGGAGTTCTCCGTTCAATGTCTGGATTCAGCAGCGGCCGCTGGCACTTCACCCACTATCAATGTTGGGCAACCCGGCGTCCCAAGTCTCACGTCCCCTCCTTCACAACCGTACCCCAGCTAGCTTGCCAGTTCTTCGCGTTGATCTCTTGGTTCGCCTGCTGCCACAACTGGTCGAAGTGTTCAACGAAGGTGTGGCGGGGACCGCGGAGTCGCGAACTCGGTAGGACAAACGCGCAGTTATCCCTGCTTCGTCCCGTCCGTGAGATAACGCACGCTAACACGCGATCGTCAAACAGATATGTCAATTGATTTGGGAAATCGTTGTACAGACGCATTCGGAAGCCCTTGTATCGAGCAAGATGTGTCGCAGCCGTGTCAATACAATTCTGTAATCCGGCGCGATAGAACTTGATGCTCGGTGTGTCATATTTGAGCTGAAAGGCTCTTTCGTTTACATAGCGACTCTGTGGATCCAGTGTAAGCACCCTGACACTCACGCCGCGTTCAAGGGCCTTTCGGATGTCGTCCAGATGATGCGAGTTCACAGTGTCTAGATTCGTTTGGAGTATGCAAATCTCCCTATCGGAGCGGCGGATCATGTCACGCACTAAGTCCGGTGAGCGCTCATCGTAATAGTCGAAGACCCTTGGATTGGTGTCAATGCGTTCCACAAATGTGGACATAAACGGCTGAAGCGCACCTGGGAGTGTGTCGAGGTCCTCAGGGTCATAACGAACGTACACAACGCCGGACCTGTCGCTAGGAAAGGCCCCATCTGCCGAAATATGGATTCCGTGCTTAGTTCTGCCGCGCGCGTACCCGGCCTCCCAGAGCACGTTAGGATTTGACGTAGTCCAGTCCACCACAACGAAGTCGGCGTCGTCTATGTTCTTCATGACAGTTTCATCAAGGTACTTGCCGCCCACCCGATCTCTAACGGTAGTTACCTCGAAACGGTATCCAACATCACCGACGATTTCAACGTGCCCGTGAAGAAAGTTAGTCACAGTGTCGATTACCCGCTCAAAGTTGACTCTGAGGATCTTTCCACGGACTGCTTCTCGCCCAGAAGCTTCGACCTCCTTTTCACCGAAGGGCGTAATATACAAGCCACGCAGATGAATGGTGCCTTCGAGTGGAAGGCGTTCGGATTGAACTTGGTTTTCCGGATCGGCTGTGATCATCTTCAGCTAAACCTCCATGCTTTCGGGACTTCAACTATAGCGGCGTGCCGTACAGATCTGCTGTGCGAGAGTACCAGTCATCGTGCAAGCCTCCTCGCGCGACAACTTCCGTGCGGCAGGTGATCGTTATTACGGGTCTTCATTCTCCAGGCAGCGTTTCCCATAGCAGAGGGGCCTGTTGAAAAAGGCCCGGTTTGCGTGCGGGTCAGTGTGTTGGTGCCGGGTGCAGGTTGCGAGCCGTCAAGTGACGAGTGATATCTTGAATGGCTCGGATCATCTTCTGCGCAGCGGT
>DATKYL010000300.1:0-3166 GCA_035528515.1 Acidobacteriota bacterium
CTTTCCTCGATCTTGTGCAGATCTTTCAGCGTCAGATTGCACTCCTCCAATTGCCCTGCCAGAAACTTGTTCTCGATAACCTTCTTGATGGCCGAGTGCAGCCGGCCGGGTTTCGGATCTTCAAGGGTCCGACTGACCGCCTCGGCCGAATCGGCCAGCATCACGATGGCGGTCTCCCGCGATTGCGGCCGCGGCCCGGGATAACGGTACTCCACTTCCGGCACCGGCTCGGCCGGACTCATCATCCGCGCCTTATGGTAGAAAAAGGACATGGTCGTCGTGCCGTGGTGTTGCTCGATGAAGTCAATCACGGCGTCGGGGAGATCGTGTTGCAGGGCCAGTTCCCGGCCGCCCTTGACGTGCGACTCAAGGATCAGCGCACTCATCGAGGGGTTGAGCTTCTCGTGTTTGTTCTTGAAGTGCGGGAGGTTTTCGGCGAAATACTCCGGCTTCTCCAGTTTGCCGATGTCGTGGTAGTAGGCGCCGACCCGGGCCAGAAGCGGATTGGCGCCGATCGCCTCGGCGGCAGCCTCAGCGAGATTGCCGATGACGATCGAATGATGGTAGGTGCCCGGCGCTTCCAGGGACAGGCGGCGCAGGATCGGATGATTGAGATTCGACAATTCCAGGAGCGTGAGATCGGTTGTGAACCCGAACAACGATTCGAAAACCGGCAGGACACCGACCGCCAGGATCGCGCTCGCGACGGCATTGACAATACCATATCCTGCCCCCGCCAGAATCGTCTGGGGCGACGAATAACGCAGCGCTTCCACCAGCGTGATGGCCGCAACGAGCGTCAGCGCCCCGTAAAGAGCGGGGCGGTAAAAATCGTAACGGCGACGGACCGTACGCACGCTGTACGACGACACCATCCCCGCACTCAGACCGACGAAGAAGACGGTGAAATCGAATCCGGTCACCACCCCAACCAACATCGACAGGAAGGCTGTCGATACCAGGCCGGTGCCCAGGTCCAGGAGGATGGTCGTCACGATTGCGGCGAAGGGAATGGGGATCAGGTACAGCGCTGGTCCTCCGGCCGCGGCGGCGTAGCGTGTCGCCACCAGGACCGCCGACCAGACGACGGCCAGCAGGAGAATGACCGCCGTCCGTCGCATGTATCGGGGCCGGAAATGCGCGAAATGCACCACAACGGCGATCACGCAGAAGGCGGAAAACAGGATGCGGGCTCCCACCGGCAGGAGGTGGGCGAACGGGTTTCGGTCGTCGCGCTGCTCGGCACGCACCTGCGCCAGCGCCGCGAGGCGTTCCGCATGTGCGGCCGTGACGCGCTCATTCTTGGCGACAATCCGCTCGCCGCGGAAGATACGAATCTTGTACGGACGAATCTCCGCCAAGGACTCCTGGCGCCGCTGCTCGGTCGTCTCATGATCGTAGCTCAGGTTCGCGGCCAGAAGATCTTCGCTCAATTGGACAAGCCGTTGCTGCTCCAGCGAATCGACGCCGGGGATCTCGGCCAGTTCATCCACGAAGCGCCGTCGTGCCCCCTCGAGGTCAAGAATCTGATCGCGCTTGAGGGGAAAGTCCCCGAGCTCTGGCCGGACAACCATGACAAACTGGCTCTGCGATGACGGCAGGAACCGGTTGTCGGGAAAGATGCCGGCGGTGTAGACACGCCGCACCACGTCTTCGACCGCGTACCGGAGCGCCAGCCACCCCCCGCCGGCGCGTGGCGGCGGCAGGTCGGTCTGATCGAGCCAGGGGAACTCCTGTGCCAGCCGCTCCGAGCGCAGGTGTGCACTGATGGAGGCCGAGGCCAGCCGTTCGGCGTAGTCGAAAAACGCGGTCACCGTACGACGGACTGAATCGGCCACCGTGCGGTCGTAGGCCAGGACCGGGGGCGTCTCGCGTTCGACGCGGCGACGCTCTTCCTGCAACTCCGCCTCGGATTTCAGTACCGGGTAGTCGAACGGCGCGATGATGTCATGGGTGGCGATGTTGCCTTCGCGGGGGAAATCCGGCGGCACATAGAGTTCGGGACGGGGGAAGAGAATGAGCGCGAGCAGGACCACGACCGCGCCCGCCGCAACGTGAAGAACCCGCTGCCACGTACGGTACCGGCGAGATTCTTTGCGCTGGTCGAGACGCGCGCGGAAACGCGCCGCTATCGACCGCTTCATTCGCAGAAAAATCAGAAACATCGCCGTTTGCCTCTCAAAACGATCCCGTCAGGTCTTTACTTCCGTCGCGGGCGCCCGGTTCCCGCTGCCGGCCGGTCGTTCTTGGTTCCCGTCGTCTCTTTCAGGCTTCGCTCGTGCTTATCGAAGGCGCGGATCATCTCGGCCACCAGCCGGTGGCGGACTACGTCGCGCTCCGTTAGGTGCACGAACCCGATTCCCTTGATCCCGCGCAATATCTTCTCGATCAGAAGAAGTCCCGACCCCGACGGGTTGTCGAGGTCAATCTGGGTCGCATCCCCTGTTACCACCGCCTTCGACCGCTCGCCGAGGCGGGTCAGAAACATTTTCATCTGGCCGGCAGTGGTGTTCTGGGCCTCGTCGAGGATCACGAATGCATTGTTGAGGGTCCGGCCGCGCATGAACGCCAGGGGCACGATCTCGATCGTGTTGTTCTCCATCAGGCGGTGCATCTTGTCGATCGCGATCATGTCGTACATCGCGTCGTAGACCGGACGCAGGTACGGGTCGACCTTGGCGCGGATGTCGCCGGGGAGAAACCCGAGCGATTCGCCCGCTTCGACCGCCGGCCGGGCGAGCACGATGCGGTTGACCATTTTGGCTTTCCATTCGGCGACCGCCATCGCCACCGCGAGGTAGGTCTTGCCGGTGCCGGCGGGGCCGATGCAGACGGTCAGATCGTAGTTCTCGATCGCGTTCAGGTATTCCTTCTGGCCCAGGGTCTTGGGGACAATCCGCTGCCGCGACCCGCCGGAAGAGGTCGTCTCAAGCTGAACCGAAGGGCCCTCATTGCCCTCACAGACGATGGTCATGGCGTAATGCAGGTACCGTTCGGAGAGTTCGCCGGTTCGCTCGATATGGGCGATCAGGTCGGCGAACAGCGTGGCGGCCGTTTCGACGTCATCCGGTTTGCCGACGACGATCACCTCGTCGCCGCGGGCGGTCAGGCTCACACTCAGACGCGCCTCGACCAGCGACAGATACACCCCGTGTCTGCCGAACAG
>DATKYL010000301.1:0-5734 GCA_035528515.1 Acidobacteriota bacterium
TTTCCGATCCAAGAAAGGGGCTAAGGCGGGGTTGGTCAAGGGTTTTGGACCGTCCGAATCTGCCGCGTAACCCTCCTTCGCACCTGGTGTACCGTCGAGCGATGCGATTGCGGCCCCGGACGCGCATAAGCAATGACACGGCACGAGATTGAGGAGGCGCGTCGGGCGACAAAGGCGAGCGATAGTGTCGGCTTTAGTGTCGTAAGTGCTACAAACTCACTCCTGCCTGCATTGTCATGATGTGCCCGGAGTCTCGTATCCGGTGTTGCCGCAACGGACAACGCGTCCGCAAAAGTCCCGGTCAGCGGCGCCGATAATGGAATAGGGAGTCCACCAGGAGTGCCAATGAAGCTGACACGGATCGCTGTGAGCATATGGACGCATCTCACGGGCTGCGTCGCCACCGTCTGCGGCATCGCGGCGGTGATACTGCTGATTCTGCAAGGGGTGTTTCTGGGTGCTGCGGCAGTGGGTCTGATTGTGGGTGTGCGCTACGTGGCGTGCTGCGCGATCAAGCGGCCGAGGCGACCGACAGCGGAAAGTCTGGCCAACTGGTCGGGGGTGCATGCTATAACCACCGCCGTGTGCCTTGTGTTGCCGTTCTATCTCTCCTTGTCAGGGTAATCCCATTCCTCGCGGTCTGCCGGGCAGTGTTCGTCCCGGTTACACGGAATCCCATCGGCGTTGTCGTGTTCGCACAGCACCGCGGCCTCGCTCTGCACCACGGAGAACGGCTCGCTTCGGTGCATCCCAATCCCATTGCAAAACTGGGCGTTCCGAAGGAGCGGACTCGGAGCAACTTAGCTCACGGTTCAGACCGGAGGCTATCGGGTGGTGGCGCGTCGAGACCGGCCTTGAACAGGTTTTGGCTGTGCTTCTCGACGATCTCAGCCCGAATGGCTTGTCCGGGACGTCCCAGCTGAAGCTGCGAGTTGACCCAGTCGCGGATCCGACGGGAGAGTTCTCCCGGGCAGGTGAGAAGTGGATTCGTGCAATTGGGCATGGGACAGATAAACCCCTCGACGATCCAGGCGTTTTCCGGGGCAAGGACATCGTTAAATTGTACCGTTATCGCCCCCCTCGCTACCGGGCGCACCCCGTCGGGCTCACCGACCGCATAGCCGATGATCACTCCTGCCAACAGGCCAACCAGAAACACGAGAAACCTGTTGGCCCGCGTCGTGCCAGTTACGTTTGTCATCTTTTCTCCCTGACTCGACCCCCGTCATGATGATATGACCACATGCAAGCACATGTACGCGATCTACCGTCGTGTCAGATGGAACAGGGATGGACAGCGGACTCCAGCCTTGCCACGATCTGTGCGAAGGTCTGATCTGTCGGTGCTGTTTCGAGCAACTCTCCTCTGAGCCACGACCGTGCAATCCGGGGATCCTCTTTCACCGTTCCGATCGGCGTGATCCCCGCTTCGGCGAGGCGGGCCCGCACGAAACCCTCCGTTTCGGCATCCCTGACCTTGTTCAGAACGCAGAGAATCCCCTTGAGGGGTGCCTCGCGGAATATTTTCTCCGCGATCCGTACAAGTTCCGGGCTTTTCAGGTGCTCTGTCGCGGGCACGGATCCCATTCGCATCTGGTCTGATATTCTCTTCATGTTCATCGCCATATCAATCGCAGCTACGGTCGGATCCACCACGACCAGCGCCCAGTCAAGGCTGGTTATTACTCCGCGCGCTGTATCCTCGAATCCGGCTTTGAAATCGATCAGCCAGACACGTTGATCGTCCTCGGATTCAATCCGGACGTCCCTGACGATCTTCGCGATCGGACCATCGCACCCGGCCCCGGGACCCTGGCCGCCCATCTTGCCGGCCGTCAGGAGAAGGATATCGTCCCTTGTCCGAGCGTAATAGTCTTTCGCGAGTTGATCCAATGTGATCGTTGCACCGGGCAACGGAGAGGGATCGTCAACGGGACAGGTCACCCGTCCACCGCTGAAGATCATCCCACCAAAGTAATCGAGCAGTGGCCGTGGACCGTGGTCGAGTCCGAACGCCAGATGGAGACCGACGTTCGTCGTGTCGGCATCCAGAACACCGACGTCACGATGCATCGCCGCGATCGTTTTCGCCAACAGAACGGTAACTGTCGATTTCCCGCAGCCGCCTTTTCCGAAGACGCCGATTCTCTGGCCCGCCATGAGAGATCGCTGCTTAATCACCTTCCGTCACATCCGGTTTCATGGGTCAGAGTTCTTGTCAAACGCACCGCCGTCAAACACCCAGCCCGAAAAAGGATTCCATTCGGTCGAACGCCTTGTTGATCTCATTCTCGGAAACACAGAATGAGAGCCGCAGATGACCCTGTCCGGGAGGGCCGAAGGCGACGCCCGGAGTTGTCGATACCTTGCCCTCCTGCAGCAGCTTCTTGCAGAAAGCGGTCGAATCCTGCCCTTCACCCACGAGTATCCGGGGAAACATGAGGTACGAACCCCGTGGTCTCTGATAGGAGAATATCGAGCTGAGCCGGTCCAGACGCGCGCACATGAGGTTCCGGGCGATGAGATAGTGTTCGCGGAACTCCGAGACGCAATCCTGCGGACCCTCCAAGGCAGCAAGGGCGGCATATTGGGACACCACCGGGGCGCAGATTGCGAACGGGATGTGCGCCTTCGTGATCTGCGGAATCAACTCCTCATCGGCGTGCAGGTACCCGATCCGCCACCCGGTCATCGCATAGGTTTTCGTGAAAGTATAGCAACTGATCACGTGCCTTTTCATCTCCGGGATGCAGGCGATCGAGAAGTGTCTCTCACCATCGAAGACGAAGTACTCATACGCTTCATCCGTGATGATCATTAGGTTGTGTTCCAAAGCGATCTCCGCCAGTTGACGAAGATCACCCTCTGAGTAAACCGTGCCGGTGGGGTTATTGGGAGAACAACACACCATTGCCTTTGTCTTCGGGGTGATCGCCTGTCGGATAGCATCGAAATCGAGCGCGAATCCCTCCTCCTCGATCGTAGGGACCAGCACCGGCGTTCCGGACGCCATAAGGACCTGCCGGATGTGGGTCGAGTAGGTCGGCGGGAAGAGAAGTACTTCATCACCGGGATCGATGGTGGCGAACATCGCCGCCGCGAGGCCTTCAATCGCGCCGACGGTGATAATGAGCTGAGCGATGTCCGCATCGATGCCATTATCTTCGGTCAGCTTCCGAACGATTGCCTCGCGCAGGCTGCGCAGGCCGGGGGTCTCGGAATATCCCCCCACGAGACCGTCTCTGATCGCCGCAATCGCGGCCTCTCTGATGTGCTGCGGGGTACCCGCGGTCGGTTTCGCCCATGACAGGAATGCGACATCGGGCACATCCTTCGACAGCCTTGTCATTTCATGGATGGCCGACTTCGGTAATCGAGACACCCGTTGTGCCGGCTCGACTCCCCTCCTCATTGTGATGCCTCCCGTTTGTTCCCCCCGTGACAGTGGGGATCCTGTTTCTTGTCGCTCGGTCCGCGATGCCGCTTTCATCTGCATCTCCCCAGCACATGCCGGCAAGCCACTGCCCAACCGGATTCACAGCCCGAATGGAACGGACTCCACCACGACGAACGTTACTTCGCTGCAGCCGATTCGGGAGTAGCGATCATGTTGTCCATCATGTGCTCCACCCGTTCGATAATCGCGGTCAATGCAATGGCGATCTCCGTTTCTGCGCCTTCATGGATGATTGGCTGTCCTTGATCGGCCAACTCCCGCGTCCTGACATCCATGGGAAGTGAGCCCAAGAACGGGATCGCCATCTCCGCCGCCTGCCTGCCGCCACCGCCCGAGCCGAACGGTTCGATTTTGTGGCCGCATTGGGGGCAGATTAACCCCGACATATTCTCAATAAGGGCAACACGAGGAATGTTCATTTCCCGGGCCATGTTAATGGCTCGGCGTGAATCGATCAGCGAGAGATCTTGAGGTGTCGTGACGATAATCGCCAGATGCGGTTTCATCTTCTGCGCCAGCGTCATCACCTCATCACCCGTGCCCGGCGGCAGGTCGGCCACGAGGTAGTCCAGAGGTCCCCATGCGACGTACCCCAGCAACTCCTGGAGCATCTTCGAGCGCATCGGACCACGCCATATCACGGGCTGACCCGGAGGGATCATGCTCGCCATCGACACGATCTTGATCCCCTCGCGCTCGTGCGGGACGATGTGCTCCTTATCGATTTGCACTCTGCCGGTCAGACCGAGCATTTTCGGCACATCAGGGCCGGTGATGTCGGCATCGAGAATGCCGATTGCCCTTCCCTGCAAATGCAAACCGTAGGCGAGATTGACCGCCACCGTCGTCTTGCCGACCCCCCCCTTGCCGCTGAACACGACGATGCGGCGTTTGGCTTGACGAATGTTCGCGGCGATCAGTTCGTCCTGTCGCGCGGCCAACTGCTGTTGTTCTTCGGACAGCATGACCAACTCCCTGCGTCGGTTGCATCCCAGGGTCAGCGGCTCATCGTCCACCCGTTCGCGGCACCGGAGACAGTCCGGGATATCGGTCGCCCTAATGATCGCACGGGTTCTGCCCTGGGATCAGGGAACCCGCGAGATATGCCTCAACCGTCGCGCGTGGGTCTCCCGCTGCCGCGCCCACGACGACCTTGACACCGTTTTGCGCGAACAACTGCTGCGCCCGCATACCCATGCCGCCGGCGATGATTGTTGTCGCACCCTTCTCTGAAAGCCACTGCGGCAGGACGCCCGGTTCGTGCGGCGGCGGAACTTGGAGTTCCATGTTCACAACGGTGTTCGTCTGCGGATCGATGTCAAACATTGCGAACTGCTCGCAGTGGCCGAAATGCGGGCACACTTGCCCCCCGGATACGGGTACGGCGATCTTCATGTGTCTCTCCCTTGCGAATCTCTGCTTTTGTGTTTGTCGCATGCACCACCTGTAAGCGTGCATCCCATTTCCCGTTGGCAACCGCCATCGAGGGTGTCCAATCTCAACTGCAAATTCCGCCACAAGGCTCGTATCTCCATGGCCACAATCCCGCCGGTGTATTCAACGACGCTGCTCCTCAGGAGCTGGGCGGCCGTCACCGCCGGATCGTATCGGATCTTCCCCACCACGGAGACGTTCCTTTCGTTCGCCTTTCTTTCGATGCGGGCCGCGATGTCGGGATTGATATCCCACTTGTTGATGCAGATCACGGTGGGAATCCGGAAGAACGCCGTCAACTGCGCGACGCGCTCAAAATCGTGCTCGCCCGATTGCGTCGGTTCGGTCACGATCAAGACCAGGTCCGTGCCGGTCACCGAGGCGATCACCGGACAGCCGATGCCGGGTGAGCCGTCGAGGATCAGCAGGTCACGGTTGTCTTCGGCGGCCAAATCGCCGGCGACGGTCCGAACGCGTGTCACCAGCTTGCCCGAGCTTTCCTCCGCCGGATTCAACCGGGCATGGACCATCGGCCCGAATCGGGTATCGGAAACGAACACCTTGCCGCTATCTCTGTCGCACCAGTCGATGGCCCTTTCCTCGCAGAACCACACACATACACCGCAGCCTTCGCAGGCCAGTGGATCAATGGAAAACGTCGCGGCATTCGGGTCGTGCGGATGCACGTTGCGGCGCACCGCGCCGAACCGGCACACATCCTCGCACTTTCCACAGCCCGTGCAGCGCCCGACATTCACCGAAGCCCGCTTCCCGCCGCTGAACGGTTCCTCATAGCTCTTAATTTTTGTTAGTTTGTGGTGTAGTTAATGAGTTTTGAGGTAT
>DATKYL010000302.1:0-2104 GCA_035528515.1 Acidobacteriota bacterium
GGCGGCAAGCCCGGCAAGCTCGCCATCGCCGCCTGCATGCGACGCTTACTGCTCATCGCTCGAGCCGTGCTCAAACAACAACGACCCTTTGATCCCGCTTATGGGAGGACTTAAAACTTGACGGTCAAGACGGTATCTACATCCCGCACCGCCGACACAGAGGAAAGAGCAAGCAAAACCGATCCGATTGCACTTCCCGCTTGCTCGGGTGCAAATGCATACGCATCTTGAAGTTGTGAGCAGGGACGAACAGCGGACGACCGTGCCGAACAACCGGCCGGAAATGTTACACACCGTTGACTTGGTCAAGTCGTACCGGCGGCGGCGGGTGGTGAATCGTGTTTCGGTTGGGATCGGGCCGGGTGAAATCGTCGGACTCCTCGGACCGAACGGCGCCGGCAAGACGACCACGTTCTATCTGACGATCGGGTTCATCAAACCCGAGACCGGTGACATCAAGCTCGGCGACCGCGTGATCACCTCGCTCCCGATGTATCAGCGCGCCCGCCTGGGAATCGGCTATCTCCCCCAGGAGGCCTCGATCTTCCGCAAGATGAGCGTCGCCGACAACATTATGGTCGTCCTCGAAACACAGGGGCTGTCCCGGGCCGAGCGGCGGACGCGGCTCGACGAACTCCTGGAGGAGTTGAGCATTACGTCCGTAGCACGGCAACGCGGGTATCAACTCTCGGGCGGCGAGCGACGGCGCGTGGAAATCGCCCGCGCTCTGGCGACCCGTCCCAAGTTCATGCTCCTCGACGAGCCATTCGCCGGCATCGACCCGATCGCCGTCGAGGACATCCAGAGCAACGTCGCCCGTCTGCGCGAAAAGGGGCTCGGGATCCTCATTACCGACCATAATGTGCGGGAAACGCTTTCCATAACGGATCGTGCGTATATCATGTGTGATGGCGAGATTCTCAAGGAGGGGAACGCCGAGTTTCTGGCCAACGATCCGGAGGCACGTAAGATCTATCTCGGCGAGAAGTTCCACCTGAACTGATCGCCGGCGACAAGCCGTAAGACGAGCATACGGTCGGAGCGGGACGTGGTCCGATTCCTTCGATTCATACTGCGCAATCTGAGCCTGAAGATCGTGGCGCTGATCCTGGCACTGCTTCTCTGGTTCCACGTCGCCACCAACCAGGAATACGATATCGAGCTGGCGTACACATTCGACTACGTCAACCTCTCCGATTCCGTGCTCCTGACCACGCGTCCGCCCGAGGCGGTCGGCGTCCGCCTGCAGGGTTCAGGGAAACAACTGCTGCGCTTGTGGTGGTCCGATCGGACCTGGGAGATCGACCTGAGCGGGGCGGGGGCCGGTGAAATGGCTATCGATCTGTGGGCCGACGATGTGCCCCGTTTCGGGATCGAAGACATCGAAGTCCTGGGCCTGACCGAGCCGGGACGTCTCAACCTCCGCCTGGACTCGCTGGCAACGAAGACCGTTCCGGTCTGGACCGACGAGGTTTTCGCCGTCTCATCCGGCTACATTGGGGCCGGTCCGCTGATACTGACTCCCGATTCGGTCCAGGTGAGCGGCCCGCGCTCCCGTCTGGTCGGCATCAACCGCTTGACGCTGGTGCCAACCGGCCGCGAGGAATGGAACAAGAGTATCGATGAGGAGACCGCCGTCGCCCTGCCTCCCGCGTACAACGTGACTGCCGCGCCGGACCGTGTCCGTGTCCAACGGCTGATCGAGCCGTTCGTGACGCATACCTATGACTCTCTCCCGATCGCGATTGTCCCGTCCGAACCCGATGAGCCCTGCACGGTGGACCCGGCTTGGGTCTCGGTGGAGATCGGGGGACCGGCGTCGCAGATGGCCTATCTTACCGGCGATTCGGTGAAGGTCGTCTACGCCGCCGCACGAAAAGACACCAGCGGCGCGCGCTGCGCGCTCTGGGTCGATGTCCCCGCCCCTTTCCAGGTCTTGAAGGTCCGGCCCGATTCGATTACCGTACATCGTGATGAACTCTCCCGGACCGATTCTGGGACTTGAGACGTCGTGCGACGAGACCGCCGCCGCCGTGATTGACGGCGCGGGACGGATCACCGCGAGCGTCATTCACTCCCAGACACTGCACGCCGACTACGGCGG
>DATKYL010000303.1:0-2419 GCA_035528515.1 Acidobacteriota bacterium
CGATCACCCCGGGCCAGCAGATCACCAGGATCATCCATCACAAGCTGGTCGCGCTGCTCGGCGGCGCGCACCGTCCGGTGCGGTTCGCCAAGTCGGGTCGGCCGACGATCTGGATGCTGGTGGGATTGCAGGGTTCCGGGAAGACGACGACCTGCGCCAAGCTCGCGTCCCAGTTCGGCAAGGCGGGACGACATCCGCACATGGTCGCGTGCGACCTTGCGCGTCCGGCGGCAATCGAGCAGCTCAAGAAACTCGGACGGGAGTTGAACATTCCGGTCCATGCCGGAACAGGCAGCCCGCAGAGTGTCGCGGTGGCCGGCATCGACGCCGCGCGGGAAGCCGGCGCCGACTTGATCATTCTCGACACCGCCGGTCGACTGCATGTTGACGATGAACTGATGGCCGAAGTCGCGGCACTGAAAGATGCGGTCAATCCGACCGAGACGTTCTTCATCGCCGATGCGATGACCGGCCAGGATGCGGTCAGCTCAGCGTCGGCTTTCGCCGAACGGGTCGGTCTTGACGGCGTCATCCTGACCAAGATCGACGGCGACGCCCGTGGTGGGGCGGCGCTCTCGGTTGTCAACGTGACCGGCGTGCCGATCCTCTTCGCCGGTGTCGGCGAGAGGACTGCCGACCTCGAACCGTTCCACCCCGACCGTATGGCGTCCCGGATTCTCGGCATGGGCGACGTGGTCGGGCTGGTCGAAAAGGTTCAGGAGACGGTCGACGCCAAACAGGCGCAGAGGTGGGAAGAGAAGCTGCGCAAGGCGCAGTTTGACTTCGAGGATTTTCTCGACCAGTTGGCGCAACTTAAGAAGATGGGGCCGCTCGAATCGGTTCTGGGGATGATCCCCGGCATCGGACGCCAACTCAAAGGGATGTCGATCGACGAGGGAGCGCAGGCGCGCACCGAGGCGATGATCCTCTCGATGACGCCGTACGAACGGCGTCACCCCGAGGTCCTCAACGGTTCGCGACGGCTGCGGATCGCACGCGGGAGCGGCAACACGATTCAGGATGTCAACCGGCTGATCAAGCAGTTCGGGATGATGCAGAAGATGATGAAAGGCGCCGGCAAGATGGGTCGCCGGGGATTCCGCGGACTCCCCGGGATGCCGACCGGCGTCGGTTTGGAATAATCGTTTCGTCGGATGTTGGAGAATTCAGAGTGCCAATACAACCGGGAGGTATTCCTTGGCAGTAACGATTCGCCTGCGCCGGGGCGGGCGCCACAACCGGCCGATGTACCGTGTGGTGGCCGCCGACTCGCGTTCGCCGCGCGAGGGCCGGTTTCTTGAAAACCTGGGCTGGTATCGTCCGCTGGACAAACCGGCCAAGGTCGATCTCGATGTTGAACGGACGCTTCACTGGCTGCGCCAGGGCGCGAGGCCGTCCGACACGGTCGCATCGCTGTTCCGGCAGACAGGCTTAGCGAAGATCTGGGGCATGGCCCAGCGCGGTGAGGACTACGCCGGCGAAACCTTGACCGACACCATCAAGGAACGTCCGCACAAGGTCAAGTCCAAGGCGCGGGCGCGGATGAAAGAAGCCGCGGGCGTGCAGGAATCGGGTGGCGAAGCGGCCCCCGCCGCCAAGACCGACGCGAAGCCGGCCGCAGAAGCCGCGTCCTGATCTGAACGCCGCGTCGACGATCGGCACTGGGGCATCACGATTGCCATGACCGGTGCTGGTCGCAGGTCGTGTCGTGACCGGTTGGTCGCGCGGGTTCTCAACGGATGAGATCGTCTGAATGATCGAGATGCCAACCGTGTCTGAACGTATCGCATTGGGGCGGATCGGTAAGGCGCACGGGATCCAAGGCGCTTTTCGCGTGTGGCCGTACGCCGACAACCGGGAGCGGTTCACGCTCCTGCGTTCGATCACCTTGACGCGCGGCGAGAAGACGCTCGTGACGGAGGTCACTTCGGTGCACATCGCCGGACGCCACATCATCATTCAGACCGACGCCATCACCACCCCGGATGATGTCCGTCCCTGGCTCGGCGGCGATCTGGAAATCGACGCCTCCGAGCGTATCCCGCCGGAACCGGGACGATACTACTACGATGACGTGATCGGTCTGCGGGTCGAAACAACCGCGGGTGAGACGGTGGGAACGATTACCGAGATCATCGACGCCCCGGCGAACGACATCTACGTCTGCCGAGATGACGACCGCGAGTACCTGATACCGGCCGTGGATGCATTCATCAAAGAATACGATATCCCCGGTGGACGCCTGGTGATCGACCCGATTCCGGGGCTGCTGGAGTAACCGTACGATGCGTATCGACATTGTCACCGCCTTCCCCGGGATGTTCGAGGGATTTGTGCGCGAGTCGCTGATGGCGCGGGCGATCGCCGCCGGTATCGTATCGGTCGGCGTTCACGATCTGCGCGATTACACCGACGATCC
>DATKYL010000304.1:0-4648 GCA_035528515.1 Acidobacteriota bacterium
TTGCGCGGCGTATCGGTCTCCTTTCGAGAGATCAGCAGACTCAAGGGGAATGAGATCAGGGCCGAATTGATCGAATTGTCTCTTGTCACAATCCCGATGGATGCCAAAGCATTGGCCGGGGGGCGCATGTACGTTGACGCTGAGACGGACTACACCCTCCTGAATCGAATCGAAGCAATCGAACGACGCATGTCGTCGATGGAACGAGAACGCGGGTCCCGCATAGTGGACGAAATGATTAAGTCGCTACACAACACAGAGGAGTAACACCATGAGTAACCACACAATCACCGAGCAGGAATTCCGCAAGATCATGCGGGACAAGAACATCGCCGAATCGCAGTGGGCGCAGTATCGGGATGTGATGAACGTCGCGCCCGAAGCGGCGCAACCGAATCCCGAACAGGTGACGGTCGGGGTAAAGCAACTCGAAGACCTCAAGGAAGCTATTGCCACTCATGGCAGGCGCTTCGAGGAGATCCACGCCACGGCCAAGGGCGTCGAATCTAAGCTCAACGAGTACAAGGATGAGATCCAGAAGCGCGAAGCGGATCTCACCGGCCGTATTAAAGCGATTGAGGCGAGCGGCACGAAACAGCGGGCAATGGTATTCCCCGACGGTGAGAATACCGAGGACGCGGCCGCGCGCGACGTGATCGAAATGCACGCTATCCCGTTGATGATCCTTGCCTCTTGCCGCAAGGCGGATCGCAACACCGAACGGTTCCCCACTTATTCCGGGCACCTTCAGCCGGAGTTTGATCTGTTGGGGGGGCATTATGGGATCAAACCCGAGACATTACGCGCCGCGGCCGAGCAGCGTATGGCCCCGGCCGCCATGGCGATCCCTCCGCGTTTCCATGACCGGACTATGCAGGCTGCGGCGGATCGCGCTTACAGGCACATGATGAGCCGCGCGGTCAGCACATCGGTCGCCGGGTCCGGCGAAGAGTTTATGGAGACCGTGATGTCTGCACAACTCTTCCGGACTATCCGGTTGGAAAACAAAATCATTGCCAACCTCAACGTGATCGACATGCCCCGCGCGAAGATAGATTTCCCGGCCGAGGGCGCGGACTTCACCTACTACTACGTCGCCGAGAATACGAGCGATACGCCGACCGAGATGGGCAAAAGTACGCCGGGCACGGGAAACGTCACGTTCGAGGCGAAAAAGACCGGCGCGGCCGGGCGGTTCTCCTATGAGAGCGTCCGGGATTCGATCATCCCCATGGCCGGGTACTTCAACGAAAAAGCGATCAATGGTATGAACGCCAACCTCGAATATCTCGCCATGCGAGGCGACCGGGCAACCGGCGCCAACGCGAACATCAACAAAAACGACGGGACCCCGACTACCACGGCGGGCGCGGCCAGCGCCTATCTCGCTGTGAACGGGATTCACAAGTTCTGCATTGACGGTGTTACTGCCGGTTCCACGGCTCGCCAGGGTACGACTGCAGACATGGCGACGTTCGCCGAGGCGGATATCATAACCCTGAGAAGTGCCGCCGGCAAGTACGGCGTGATGCCTTCCGACTGCTTCCTGGTCACCACGGTCGGCGGGTACTTCAAGTTCTTCAATGCCACCAACTTCCCGAACCTCGTGACATTGGAAAAATACGGCAGCGCCGCAACGATTTTGACCGGCGAACTTGCGCGGATCGGCGGCATTCCAATCGTCGTGAGTCTCCCGCTTGTCAAGACTGAGGATGCACAGTCGGGCGAGTGCATTACTACAAGCTCGACTCTCAAAGACCATATCACCCTGATTCACCGGGCTTCGTATCTGGTCGGCTTTGCGCCGCTCAACGGGGCCTCCCGCGTCTTGATCGAAACAGACCGCAACATCCTTACGCAGATGAACGATATCGTCATCTCCGTCTGTCTCGATCTGGAGCAGGTACAAGCGCACGACGCGACGAACGGCTACTATCCGGCAGTGCTCGGATACGACATAGACTAAGAAAAGGACGGCGAAACGATGAAACAGAGAATGGTACTACTTTTCGCATGTGTGTTGCTCTTCGGCGGGGTCGCCTACGCGGCGGGTAATAATCCCACGAGTGCAACAAGCAACTACCCCGCCGCCCTTGACAGTTCAGCCGGATCGTATGGGGCGCTCGGGACAATCGCCAACACGGATACGGGCGAGGTGCTATGGGCCAATCGGGTCCAGAACATGATACTCGCCCTGGAAACTAAACTGGGACTCACCAACGGCACGACCAACCTGGACAACGCGCTCGACCTGGACGCGGCTGATGCGACTCTGTACGCCGCGAACATCGTCAACACCGGCAACGGCGGGGGCGTGCTGATTAACAATGCCGGGACCGGGAACCTGCTCGCCCTCCAGGACGGCGGGGTCGCTGTTGTCACTATCGCCAACGGCGGGAATATCATCGCCACCAAGTCGCTTGACCTGGACGATGGGGCGACCGATTCTCCCAGCCTGATATTCACGGATCAAACGAATGAAACCGTGACGATGACCAAGACCGATAGTTCGTTTCTTGGCATTACAACGGCTGCGGCTGACGGCGTAAATATCCTGGTGGGCAACCTGAAGGTCGGTAACGGATCTCCATCCCCGGCTCTCGACGGCGAAGACGGTTATGTTGAGGGAACGTTCGAGGTTGGCGGGAACGCCAAGTTCGGCGCGGAACTCAACGTCGACGGAACAGTCGATCTTGATGTCTCCGCTTTCAATCTCAATTCTACAGGCACTACGGTCGCGGCTATCACGTTGATTACGAGTGTCACGGGTGGAATTGACATCGACTCTGGCGCAGCTGGGATCGATATAGATCTCGATGCGGGTGGTCCATTGGCAATCGACGGTGACCTGGTTGTGATAGGCAACGCCGGTGTGGACGGCGGAACCGCCGACGGGGATAACGACCTGTTGGTCGTGGGCGTCGTCGAAGTAGACGGGGTTCTTGATCTGGACGGCTCTATCGACGCGGATGTTACGGCGATTGATCTTAACTCTAGCGGCACCTCGGCCACTGCCTGCAACATTACGACTACCGGCTCCGGCGGCGGCACTACTATCACTACCGGATCAGGCGGAATCAACCTGGTCGGGCGCGCCACCACGACGGACGGCGTGACCTCCGGGACCGCCAAGGTGATCGGCGGGCTTGCCTACTCTCAGGTGGCGGCCTCAACCGCAATCACAAATGCCACGACTATCGAGCAGTTCTTCGACAAGACCTACTCGGTTCCGGCCAACACTCTCAAGGCCGGAACGGTTGCCCATATCAAACTGGCAGGGATAGTCACAGGCGAAGCATCAACCGACACCCTGACGATCAAACTCTATATCGGCTCGACGGCACTGGTAACAACGGCGGCTGTTGACTCGGCAACCAGCGACATCTGGTACGCCGACGTGGATCTGCTGGTGCGTACAGCCGGCGGAAGCGGAACATTCGTGGCAATCGCAAACTACCAGGATGCCGACGCCGGGACCCTCGCAACCAAACGCGCCCTCACCGGGAGCACGGCAATCGACACGACTGCGGCGAACATCATCCGGGCGTCGGCAACGTGGAGCGCTTCAACGGCTACATGCACCTGCCGCCAGGACATTCTAACCGTGGAGATAATCTAGGAAGGAGGAGTAACGCACCATGAAAACACATCATAGCGTCACGGCTTTGCTGCTACTCCTCCTCTCCTGGGGGGCAACAGCGACAGCGACAACCTGGGATAGCCAGAACATGGGCTGGGCTTTTTTCACCTGGTCCGATGCTACCGCTGCAACCCCGACTCCAGCCGATACAATCCCAACGACGTTCGCGGATGAGATGAAATTCCACGAACTATGGGAAGCGGGACAGATCCCCCTCGGCTCATACGCAGAACGGCAAGCGGTTTCGGGATCGTTCGCCTTCGCCCGTAACAAAAGCACCGGCACGTTGAACGCCGGTGACACAGTGTTATGGGACGGCACGAGCATTGAGGTTATAGCAGACACGACCGGCGCGGCATCTATGACCGTCGCGGAAAGCCTCCGCACTGAAGGCGGCCCGAACTATCTGGTCTGCACCCTCGGCACCGATGCAACCGGAACGATCACTATAACCGGCCAGACATACCTCGGCGAAACAGCGACTATCGTTACCACATTCACAGAGAAAACCACGGTTAAAATTCCAGAGCCGATGAATTACGTCACGACCTTCGGGACGGATGTAACCAGTACCACAATCACGGCGGTTGCCTATCCCTTCGGCGGGATCACCGTGAACGCAGCCGACGATAGTGAGCGTGAACTCGTGGCCGGTGTCATCGTCTATGGCAACCAGGGAATCACCGACACTACCGTGGCCGACAACGAACAATGCACAATCCAAACGCGCGGATTCGTCCGGGCTAAATGTCTCGACGTTGCCGTAGTGACGGGTGACAAACTCGCCACTGATAGCAGCGGGGGATCTCTGGACGAAACCAGCGCCGTTGATAACACAGTAATCGCCATTGCGCTCGAACCGTGCATAACGGTCGGTGAGCGTATTTGGGTATATCTACAATAGGAGGCACAAATCATGGGCCTAAGCCCGCAGGTGTTAGCTGCACTCAAGTTACTGGATGAGAACGGCATCCGCGTCAGCGCCGCCGATATTGAGGGCGCTGATGA
>DATKYL010000305.1:0-6798 GCA_035528515.1 Acidobacteriota bacterium
ATGAGCGCGGCGACCCTCGCCCAATGCAGAGCGGTCAGGGGTACGCCGGCGAATTGCACGATGAGTAGCGCAAGGAGTACCGGGATGCCGAGCGGTATCACCAGTCCCAGCCAGGTGCCGGCGATCTTGGCCAGCAGATATCGGGCCCGGGGGACGTTGTTGGCGAAGACCAGTTTCAAGGTGCCCGCTTCGCGTTCGCCGCTGACCGCATCATAGGTGAAGAGAATCGCGAACAGCGAGAGGACGACCTGAACGATGAAAGTGAAATCGATGTGACGGAAGACCGCAAAGATTGGATCGTCGGAGTAGTGGCTGTGGCGCAGCTTGACCACGCTCGCAGCCGAGATATCCGACCACCGGCCGATATCGTTGTTGAGGCCGGAGACGAAGATCTGCATTGGGTCGGGCTGGCGCTGCACCTGATAGGAGAGCCGGTGCCAGTTGAACGCTTCGCCGACCTGACGGTCGGCGAGCTGGGTGCTGCTCTCCCATCCGGTCACGGATGCCTGGTAGTCGCGCAGGCCGGTGTAGATCGACAGCAGGATGAGAATCGCGCAAGCGGCGAAGGTCGCCACGAACTTGGGACTGAGGATGATCGCTTTCAGCTCTTTTTGAATCAGGGTGCTCAGCATGGTTTTCTCCCGACGTCGTCAGCGCAGATCGTAGCGCAGAAACCCGATAAATGCCCCGGTGAAAAAGACCAGGTTGAAGAACGCCAGCAGGCCGATATCGACCGCCGACGCGGCAACCGCCTCACCGAAGGACACGGCGCGCAAACGGAACGCCGGTAGCTCGCGCGGGTCGATCGGCTCTGGTGCCTCCTCATCATCACCGGACTTGAACATGATCATGCGCCCGCCGACGTTCATGCCGGTCTTCTCTTTCATGAAGGCGTTGAACGTCTCACGGTAGGCGCGGGCGGCCTCGAAGAAACGGTTCTTCAGATCGACCGAGGTCCCGGCGAGTTTCGCCGACGCCAGAGACAAAGACGCGGCCGGCGATACCCGTGCCAGGCTGAACGCCAGCCGTTCCTGGACCTTCTGACGATTGAATCGTCCTTCATTCAGTCGGCCGGCGAAATCGTCCATCTTGCGGTCACGTTCGGTGGTGACTGAGTCCATGAACTGATTGAAGGAAGCCATCAGCACTTCCATATCCTCTGCCGGCGATGGTTTGAAGCTGTTGAGTTGGTCGCGGAATTCTTTCCACAGTTGCCGACTGAAAGTGGCTTTCTGGGCGGCCAGTTCATCGACGGACGGCACATCGACCGAGCGGCCCGCCAGCAGAACCGCGGTGCGCGGGACGATCAATACGGCCGCGATCCAGATCACGAGAAGAGCGACAAAGGAGCTGGAGGTCCGTTGGGTGATCGCCGAGACGAAGACCGCCAGCGTCAGGAACGCTCCGAAGTACAGGAGGCCGGAGACGATAATCGCGGCGAGCCGCAACCACTCATCACCGGTCAAGTGCAGACCCAGAATCGGCAGCAGACAACATCCCAGAAGGATCGCCACCACAAGGGAAAGCGCCAGGGCAACGAACGAACCGATCAGTTTGCCGAGAATAAACGTGGCACGCGGTATCGCATTGGCGAAAACCAGCCGCAGCGTGCCGCGTTCCTTCTCCCCGCTGATCGCATCATAGCCGAACAGAATCGCAAAAAGCGAGAGAACGATCTGGAAGACGAAGTTGAGATCGAGGAAGCGAAAGGCGGCGTAGATCGGGTCTTCGTTGAAGCGGCTGTCCTCGGCGGTCAGTTCGCCGCGCGTCTTGACCTCGGTCGTGCGCCCGATATCATTTCCGATCCCGGTGACCAGCGCTTCAAGCGGCTGCGGCGCCAGGAAGATGCGGTGCTGTTCGAGGGAGAACCAATCGGTCAGTCCCTCCATCTGACGCAGGTTCTCCGCTTCGGAGGCGTCATTCTGCGCGACGGCGAGTTTGTAGTTGGCCGCGCCGACGTAAAACGACAGGAGGATGAGGACGGCGCAGACACCGAAGGTGACGGCGAACGCAGTCGAGCCGATCAGGTCGCGGATTTCCTTGCCAATAACTGTTGCCAACATGCGTCAACCTCCGGTTACACCGCTGCCTGGAGCCGGTGGCCGCCCATGTACTGCATGTAGATGTCCTCGAGATCCCGTCCGCCGAGTGCCGATGCCGCTTCCTGCATGATGATGCGGCCGTCGTCCATGATCGCCACGCTGTCGGCGATTTCGCGGGCGCGGAAGATGTCGTGCGTCGACATCAGGATCGCCTTGCCCTCGGCGCGAATCTCATCGAGGAGCCCGAGGAAATCGCGTCCGGCTTTGGGATCGAGACCGGAGGTGGGTTCATCGAGGAGGATCGCCGGCGCATCTTTCAGGATGGCGATCGCAATGCCGCATTTCTGGCGCATCCCTTTGGAAAAGCCTTTCAGCCGTTTGTTGTGCGCGTCTTCAGCCAGTCCCACGCGCAAGAGGACATCACGGTAGTCGTCGCGTGTGTACCCCGTCTTCCCGCCGAGGCGGGCGAAGAAGTCGAGATTCTGCACGGCGGTGAAGTTCTGGTACAGCATGACGTTTTCCGACACGAACGCTACCCTTTCCTTCGCGCGCAGCGGTTCTTTGTGTGTAACGATGCCGTCGATACGCGCCTCACCGTCGGTGGGCTCAATCAGATTGAGAAAGAGATTGATCGCCGTGGTCTTGCCGGCACCGTTGCCACCCAGCATCGCGAACACCTCACCGCCGCGGATCGCGAAGTTGATATGGTCGAGCGCCAGGACCCCGTCCTCGTAGCGTTTGGTTAGGTTGACCGCCTCGAGAAGCGGCCCATTGGTTGGGGTTGTCTGCATGTCAGAATATTCCTCCTGCCATCATTCCGTAGACGCTCAACGCCGGGACAACCGGATACCGAAAACGACCATCCCGCCGACAACACCGAGGAGCAAGAGCACCAGAATCGCGGTGCCGAAGATATTCGCCTCGGCCCGGACTTCGACGCTGACGGTCTTATCCTCGCCGCTGACCGGCTGGTTATTGGACATGCCGGTGGTGCGCAACCGAATGTCGTATTTCCCCTCGCCCACTTCTTCCGGGGGGATGAAGGTCAGATGCATCTGTTTCTCTTCGGCGATCGTGAGCGAGGGCACTACCGACGGGGTGATTTCTTTGCGCCAGCCGAGCGGGAGATCGACATCGACGGCAATATTGTCGATGCGGCGGGTCCCCTCATTAATAAGATCAAGGGTCATCTCGATCGTCTCGCCGGGCGCAACGGCGTGATAGAGAAGGGGCGCTCGGATCAGAAGTTCGCCCTTGCCGCGGGGGATAACCTCGAGTCGCGCGTAGCCGACCTCGAGCGCGTCGATCTCCTCCTCCGTCCAGCCGCGGCCACGGTGATCGTCAGGGAGATCGATCTTTTCGCGCGGGACAACGAGAACATAGAAGGTGATCGGTTGATCCATCGCAACCGCGTCGGTGGGACGATCGGGCATGGTGATCTTGAGGGCGGCGCGCTTGGTCCGGGTCGACTCGGTGAACTTCACCTGGCTGAGACGTACCTGGCCGCCCGGATCGGTGAAGTACCGCCCGATCTGCTCCGGGAGATTCACGACGAGAAGACTGTAGGGGATGCGCGTGCCGCTGAACAACTCGAGGGTGAGATCGAACGACGACGAGCCGCCGAGATCGACTTCCTGAGAGAACTGCTCGGACTGCACCGCGACGCGATCGACGGTTGCGTCCTTTTGCAGGAAGATCTTCAGGCTCCGCCCGGTGCCGTTGGCATAGATCAGATTGACCGTGGCGGCGTCGAGATCCTGGAGCATGACGAAATCCAGCGTCTGCGGTTCCCCGTAGTGTAACTCCGAAATCTTCGCTTCATACGGCCGGCTGATGATGGCGCCCTCGTCGTTCACGATAGAGACATAGACGTTGTGCACCACATCGGGCTGCAACGAACGGAACAGCTCGTCTTCAATGTTGAGGAGCTGGCGGAACTCCGCGGAGCCGCCCGAGGTGTTGACCAGGGTCAGCCGGACATGCTTCGCCCCATCCTCAGCCTGATACTTGACGGCGTCCGACACCGACACATACTGCTCCTCAAAGAGGACGGAGAGCAGCGACTGCTGGTAGTTGACCTCGGCGTCGGCGAACGTGTTACGGGCGCGATCGAGCTGAGCCTGGGTGATCAGGTTGCGGCGAAACAACTCCTCCTCGCGCTCGAATTCGGTGCGCGCGACCTCAAACGCTTCTTTGGCGCGTTTGAGGCCCAGGAGACGATACTGATCGTCGCGCTGGTTGAAGGGGTTGTAGACCTGCCCGTGTCCGCTCGGTGTCAGGAAGACGAACAGAAACAGAACCGCTGCGAGCCTGGCATATCCGTTGCGCACTGGCACTCCTCTATTCTCCACGTTTGATCAGCCGTCCGCGCGGCGGCGTCTTATCAAAGGTGAGCGTGTACTCTTTGCCGTCGCGAGCGAGGACGAACTCGATTTTATCACCGACCGCGATTGCGTCAAACTGTTCCTGCAGGGATACCGCGGTCGTGACACTCTTGCCCTGCAATTTGAGCACGCGGTCCCCTTTCTCGATGTCTGTCGAGCCGGTCACCTCGGCGGCATCGGGCATGAGGTCGGCGATCACGACCGCGTCACCGTCCTGCTTAACGACCAGACCGCTTCCCATGAGCATGGCGAAATCATCCATCGAGCCGTCGCCGCCGATCGTGCGGGTCACGATTTTCGGCCCGCCGGCGCCCGCGCCCTCTCCCTCATCGGGGCCGCCCACGGTCATCATCTTCATTTGGGGCAGGTCCTTTGGGTCGGCCTTCTTGAAAGCGACAAGACGCATCTCTTTGCCGCGACGGATCCCGAGCTTCAATTCCTCTCCCACGGCGGCGCTGTCGAGAATCGCGTCGAGATCAGTAACGGTGCGTGTGCGCTTGCCGTTGACCATGCCGATGATGTCGGCCACCTGGACGTCGACATCCTTGTAGGCCGACGGCCGTTGTCCCGCCGCCATGACGTGGCCGACCTCGAGCGTACTGTCCTTCTCGAGGATCAGTGCTCCCAGTTCGGCAATCATGGTGCTGGCGGTTACATCGTCCCCGCCGATCGTGACTGTCTTCATGGTCTGGGCCGGCACCTGCACCGGCAGGGCCAGCAACAGGAACGTTGCCGCCGTTGCCGTCCACCACTCTTTGAATCGCCTCATAACTGGGTCTCCTTTCGCTGCGGGCTCGTCGGCCCCGGTGCTTCTTCTACGGAAGAGGATACACCGTTCGTTTCAGGCGGTGTAGTTAATCTCTGTTAGCAGATGTTAAGGATTGTTAAATGGTTGAGCGCGCGTCGGCCTGCGCCGTTATATTCGTTGTATGAGGCTCTCGAGTAAAAGGGTGGGAGTGATCGTATCGCTGGTCGCATTGTCGCTGGGCGGACTGGTGATCCTGCAGGGGTTGCTACTTCGATACGCGATGACAATGAAGGAGCAGGCCTTTCGCCGCAATGTGATGGCGGCGTTGGGGCAGATTTCCAACGCCCTGACCACCGGCGAGGCGTTGACATTTGTACTGGCGTCCGACTCCGCGCGTCAGGTCAGCATACATGCGCGGATGGAGTCGATCTCCTTGCAGGGCGACACGGACGGCGTTTCTCTGGAGCGGAACGTCAGGATGATCGGCCCCGACAGTGTCACACCGCCGCCGATCTGGGTAGCGGGACGGATGGTGCAGTACCGCGTCGATACACCGCAGCGTGTTATGTTGAAGCTGATCGACCCGGCAACCGGGCAGGAGACGGTCTATGTCGATTCGCTCCACGACCCGGGGGAGTACAGCGTTGATATCAATGCCGATCAGGCACCCCGTGAAGGGTGTTACTGGGAGTACGCGACCGACTCATCGGTACGCGTTCTGCGGGCGGAGACCGGCACTGCGGCGGCGCTACGTTCGCTCGATTCGATCGGCACCGGAAAGAGGCACATGATTACGGCGGTCTTCGACAACCTGGTCGACGCCGAATCGACACCGATCGAGGAGCGGCTCGACTCGATCAATGTGGATTCGGTGATCGCCGCGACGCTGCAGCAGAGCGGCATCGAACTCGCGTACGCCTACGGTGTCATCTCGGAGACCGACGATTCCCTGCGGTTGGTCGAGCCCGCGGTCTACCGGGCGGAGGTCCGTGCCTCCGACTATCGGGTGCGGCTCTTCCCGCTCGATATCTTCGCGCCGCCGGCGCACCTGTCGCTCTACTTTCCCGAACGGAACGCGTATCTCTGGCGCGCAATGGGGCCGTTGTTGGCGGCGACGGTGATTCTGATGGCGATCATTACCGCCTGCTTCGCGTATACGATTCGCACGATCCTGCGCCAGCGGCGTGTGTCGGATCTGATGGTCGATTTCATCAACAACATGACACATGAGTTCAAGACGCCGATCGCGACCGTGTCGCTTGCCAGCGAGGCGATCCAGCGCGCCGACGTGCTCGATTCGCGCGAGCGGGTGCTGCATTTCAATGCGATGATCCAGGCCGAGAACCGGCGGATGCAGAAGCAGGCAGAGAAGATCCTGCAAATGGCCGCTCTCGAGGACAAAGACTGCGAACTGAGCCTGACGCAGATCGATTTGCACGATCTGATACGGCGTGCGGTCGACGCGGTGGCGCTGCATGTGCACAATCGCGGCGGGACGGTTCAGACGGAACTGAAGGCCACGCGGTACACGGTGACAGGCGACCGGGTGCATCTGGCCAATATCATCCACAATCTTCTGGACAACGCCAACAAGTACTCCGAGGGCGCGCCGGAGATTACGGTG
>DATKYL010000306.1:0-8715 GCA_035528515.1 Acidobacteriota bacterium
CGAAACCATTTGTCCCCGGCAAACCGATCGAGGAGAGCGTGACGATCAGAAACGCGATCGTAAAGACCGGGACGACCGCGAAGATCCCGCCGTAGTCCGCAATCTTGCGCGTGTGGCGCCGCTCGTAGAGCATCCCGACCAGAAGGAACAACGCGCCGGTCGAGATGCCGTGGTTGATCTGCTGCAACAGCGATCCCGACACCCCGATCAGATTGAACGCCGCCAGTCCGAGCATGACGAAACCAAGGTGCGAGACCGACGAGTAGGCGATCAGGCTCTTCATGTCGGTCTGCACCAGCGTCATCTTGGCGCCGTAGACAATCCCGATCACCGCCAGAATCCAGATCACGTCGATAAACGCGTTGAAACCGTCGGGGAAAAGCGGGATCGCGAAACGGAAGAACCCATAAGTGCCGAGCTTCAAAAGCACCCCGGCCAGCATCACCGAGCCCGCCACCGGCGCCTGCACGTGGGCATCGGGCAACCAGGTGTGGAAGGGGAACATCGGTACCTTGATCGCGAACGCCAGCGCGAACGCGGCGAACAACCACAACTGGGTCGAATACGGAATGTCGAGCGCGTACCAGTCGAACAGATTGAACGTTCCGTTTCCGCCCGCGGCGCTGAACTGGTACATCCACAGAATCGCCACCAACATGAGAAGCGACCCGACCATCGTGAACAAAACCAGCTTGATGGTGGCGTAGATACGCCGCTCGCTCCCCCAGACGCCGATGATGAAGTACATCGGGATCAGCATCGCTTCCCAGAAAATGTAGAAGAGGAAGACGTCGGTCGCGACAAAGGCACCGAGAATACCGGCCTCGAGGAAGAGCAGCGACGCATAGAACCCGCGCCGTCCTTTGGTGATGAATGTGAACGAGGCCGCGATGCTGATCACGGTCAGGAGGGCCGTCAGCATAACGAGAAAGAGCGAGATCCCATCGACACCCAAACGGTAGGCGATCCCGTAACGCGGAATCCACTCGGCGTATTCGACGAACTGGAAGCCGCCGCCGGGCTCAAACCCGAACCACAGCCAGAGCGAGGCGACAAACTCGATCGCGGCAGCGAACGTCGCGATCCAGCCCGACCGCAGACCCCGATCCGCGGGTGCGATCAGAATCAGAAGGCCGATAGCGGCCGGCCAGAATATGAGAAACGTCAGCAAACCCATGCTCGTGTCTTATCCGCTCCGCATGAACAGAGCCAGCGCCCAACCGATCGCGATGACGCAGCCGACGGCAAAGGTCACCGCCGCCCAGCGGAAGCGGCCGGTCGACAGACGCACGCCGCCGGCAGCCAACATCTGCGCCAGACCGGCGATCCCGATGGCAGCACCGTCGATCACACCCAGATCGAAATAGCGATAGACCGCGCGTCCCGCCCCAAGCAGTGGCTTCACGATCATCGCATCGTACAGTTCATCCACCCAGTACTTGTTGAGGAGCAACTGGTAGATCCCCGCGAAGCGTGTTTTCAGCGCCTCGGGCCGCGACGGGTCGCGCACATACCAGCGGTGCGCCCACACGATTCCAACCACACCGATCGCGACCGACAGGGCGATCAGACCGTATTCGACCGCCAGAGAATGATGCCCGCCGTCATGTCCGGCGGCGAGGGCATGCTCGGCACCGGCAAAGACCGGGGCCAGGAAATGCTCGAACCAGGCGCCGCCGCCTAAAACCTTCGGCCACCCGATCCAGCCGCCGATCACCGAGAGCACGCCCAGGATGGTGAGCGGCACCGTTATCGAAGTGGGTGATTCATGCGGGTGGACATCCTTACCCCAGCGCGGAGTGCCGTGGAAGGTCATGAAGACCAAGCGGAACATGTAGAAGGCGGTCAGAAGCGCAGTGATCGACCCGACCAGCCAGAGAATCCAGTGTCCGTGCGGCGAAGCGAACGCCTGCCACAGGATTTCGTCTTTGGATACGAATCCCGCCAGCGGCGGAATACCCGCTATCGCGAGCGCGGCGACCAGGAAGGTCCGGTAGGTGACCGGCATCTTCGAGCGCAGCCCGCCCATGTGACGCATGTCCTGCTCGTCGGACATCGCGTGGATAACGCTCCCGGCGCCGAGGAACAGAAGTGCCTTGAAAAACGCGTGCGTCATCAGGTGGAAGATCCCGGCGGCAAAAGCGCCGACTCCCAGCGCGAGGAACATATAGCCAAGCTGGCTGATGGTCGAGTAGGCCAGGACTTTCTTGATGTCGTTTTGCACGAGCGCCATCGTGGCGGCGAAAAGCGCGGTGGCGGCACCGATGATCGCCACTACCAATAGCGTGACCGGCGCCAGCGCGAAGAGCGTCGCGCAGCGCGCGACCATGTACACACCCGCGGTGACCATGGTGGCGGCATGAATCAGCGCCGAAACCGGAGTCGGGCCTTCCATCGCGTCGGGCAACCAGACATAGAGAGGTATCTGCGCCGACTTGCCGGTCGCACCCATGAACAAAAGCAACCCGATCGCCGTCATCGTTCCGCCGGCGGCGGCGGCCACCATCGGCGCCCGCTCGAAGACCTCGAGGAAATTGACGGTGCCGAAGTGGCGGAAGATCAGGAAGATCGCGATCGCGAAACCGAAATCGCCGATGCGATTAACGATGAACGCCTTCATGCCGGCGTTGGCCGCCGACGGGCGCCGGAACCAGAAGCCGATCAATAAATACGAGCAGAGCCCGACACCCTCCCAGCCGACGTACATGACGAGGAAGTTGTCGGCCAGGACCAAAAGGAGCATGAAGAAGACGAACAGATTCAGAAACGAGAAGTAGCGCGGCTGATCGGGGTCGTGCCCCATGTAGCCGAGCGAATAGACATGGATCAGGAAGCTGACGCCGCTGACCACCAGCGCCATGACCGCCGAGAGCGGGTCGAACAACAGACTGAACGAGGCGGAGAAATCACCGGCGATGATCCAGGTGAACGGCGTCACGATGAACTGCCGCTCATCGAGACCGAGCAGGGCGGCAAATGCTCCGACCGACACCGCGAACGAAACAAAGACACTCGCGCAGGCCACAAAGCCGGAGACCTGCTTCCCCCACCGTCGGCCGAAGAAGCCGTTGAGGAGGAAGCCGAGTAGCGGCCAGAGCGGTATGGTCCAGACGAGGTCGAGCATCAGGCGCGGTCGCGCGTGTGAATGTCTGCGACTCCTCTACCCTTTCAGCAGATTGAGACGATCGACGTCGATCGATTTCTTGCGGCGGAAGACCGCCACGAGAATCGCCAGACCGACCGCCGCTTCGGCGGCGGCTACGGTCATCACAAAGAAGACCATCAATTGTCCGCCCATGTCGCCGTGCACGCGGGCGAAGACGATCAACAACAGATTGGCGGCGTTGAGCATCAGCTCAACGCTCATCAGGATGATGATCGCGTTGCGGCGTGTCATCACACCGATTACGCCGATCACGAAAAGGATCCCGGCAAGGACCAGGTAGTTGGCCATCGGAACGGGGAGCATCGGTTAAGCCTCCTCCGGGTCGTTGGGCGTCTTGCTGCGCGCCACGACGATGGCAGCCAGCGCCGCTGCCAGTAGCAGGATCGAAGTCAGCTCGAACGGGAAGAGATATTCGCCGAACAGAGACCGTCCGATCATCTGCACGCTCCCAAATCCCTCGGGCACCTCTGGGGGAACGCCCCGACCGCCGCTGAACAGCACCGTGAGTTCGCCCAGAAGAACAAGCCCCGCCACCGCGCCGAGATACCGTACGCCGTGCAACGGATCGGCGCCGAACTCATCCTTGCGCAGGTTGAGAAGCATCACCACGAACAAGAACAGAACCATGATCGCGCCAGCGTAGACGATCACCTGCAGCGCCGCGATGAACTCGGCGGACAACTGCAGGAACAGGACCGCAACGCAAACGAGCGTGACAATCAAGTGCAGGACGGAGTTAATGGGATGGCGGAGGGTGATCACGCGCAAGGCGGCCACTACCGCCACGATTGCCGCCGCCCAGAAGATGATCGCATTCATCGCTAAGAGAATCTCTTCACCAAGGGCGGCTCAGAATCGGATCGCGCCGCCGCGCGTTCAGCGGAGGAAGATGGAGCGCCCTTCGTGGCCAGTCAACCCCGAAAAGACAGGGCGGCACCCAGGGCGCCAGCGGAGCTTATTGGGGGACAATGAATTACGCGAGCGCGCGTACTCAGATGTCACTATTTGAGGAGGACAAGTTTGACAATCGTCGCTTCGGACGCGCCCACGAGCCGCGCCAAGTACACACCCGATGCCAGGGACCGTCCTGTCTGATCCCGTCCGTCCCAGGAGAGTGTGCCGGACAGACCCCCGCCAGCCAGATCGTAATCCCTTACCCGCTGGCCGAGGACGTTGTAGATCTCCAGCGCCTGCGGCGAATCGGCCGCCGACCAAGTGAGCAGAACGGCGGCATTGAATGGGTTGGGAGTTGCGGTGAGGATCATGCGGGTCGGCAGCCGTTGTGCAGACTCGTCATCCTCGACAGCGACAACAACGTCGGGGTTCCAGACATACAGCCCCGAGTCCTCGAGATAGAATAGCTCTCGCATTCCTAACTCGAATAGCGGCCCGGTACGCAGGTCAACCGCGGGCATGTCGTGCACCGTGTCCAAGACCACCCCGGTCAGCAGGTCTCTCAATTCCCATCCGGCACCAGTGCTTAGTGGTAGTATTACTTCACCAACGCCGTCCTCATCCCAATCGAAAAGTGTCAAGCCCGAGTAAGTCGGCTCGGCCTCCCAAGGTGAGGCTGCCATCCACAGAGGTTGTGAATCGCTGATCCGGATTGCCCCCAGAAATTGATCAACAGAGGGCACAGGGTACTCCGGCACAGAGTAATACACGAGGATCGGCTCACCGGTTGGTGTACGGTCGGTACAGTCGGCATAGAGTGGCCTGCGCATGTACAGAAACGTGGCCGAGCCTCCCTCATACCCTGAGGGCAGACCCGCGGTCGCGAACGCGTGCCAGTACTGGTCGACGAGATCAATCTCTTGCGTCCATCTGGTCCAGTGAATGAGGCCGTCGTCGCAGACCTCAATCACCGGTTTGAAAAGAGCAAGGCTGGGATGATCCGCGCCGCAACCGGCAGGAACGTGCCTCCCCCCCTCACCTCCAGGCAACGACACCTGTGCATATCCAGAAAAGAGATCGTGCACCTCCCAAGCCCAGTAACTTCGCCAACCCTCACTGCAGAGGTCGTCCTGAAGGCCCAGCAGGATGCCAATCTGCGGAGGAGCGCCCGATGGGTAACCCCAGAGTGCTGTTACACCGACCCACGGAACACCGGTTATCCTCCATAGAACCTGCTGATCACTCGTGCGCGAGTCGAAATGGCACACACTATCGCCCAGTACATACACGTACTCGAGAAACCCATCACCGTCCCAATCCCCCAGACCCCAACGGTATGGGGCAGCCGGAATCACGACCGGCTCGGCCACCCATGTTGAGGTCGCCGGATCGAACAGGCCGCACCGACGTGGCTCCCCCGCAGTCAGGATCGCCAGTTCCCAAGTGCCGTCGCCGTCGATGTCGGTAGGATACCAACTGGAATATGGGCCATCGAGGGGAGCCTGACCATCGACTTGGTATCCGAGCTCGACCCGATCAAATTGTGTATCGCGGACCGACTGGGAGCCCGCGAGGGCAGCGGGAGCCAACCCTATCAAGGTGACGGATACAACCACGGCCAACATGGTCGCCAGAAATGCCGTGCCCTGGCCTCTCGCGCTGAGTCTACAGTCAGTCATCATGACCTCCCGACGCTGACGGCACTGGATAAGCTCTGTATCCAATTTCGGACATCCTCTCATCGAGCCAACTCATAATCGTGTTACTTGAGAAGAACGAGTTTAACAACGGTCGACTCGGACGCGCCCACGAGTCGCGCCAGGTAGATGCCCGATGCGAGCGGCCGGCCGGTCTGGTCGGCTCCATTCCAGGACAGACTCCCGGACCGGGAATCCCCGGCCAGATCGAATACGCGTACACATTGGCCGAGAACGTTGTAGATCTCCAGCGCTTGCGGCGATTCGGTCGCGGACCACGTGAGAGTGACCGCGGCGTTGAAGGGGTTGGGGACGGCGCGCAGCATCGGTGGCCTGATGGCAGTCGTTTGAACGGTTCTGTCAATGGCGTCCCCGTCGTCCCAGACATAAAGGGCATCTCCCTTAACGTAGAAAAGATCGAACCGACCCGGCGTGAACAAGGCACCAGCACGCAGATCGGCCGGCGGCAGACCCTCCAGTGTGTCGACGGAATGGTTTGAGCGCACGTCCCGGACTTCCCACCCCTCCCCGCTTATCAGTGGCAGGATCAAGTCGTCACGTCCGTCATCAGTGACATCGTAGACAGCAACTCCCGCGAAGATGTCCCCCCCGGGCGGACAATAGTGGCAATCCACCACTTGCTCCGACCAGCTCGGCCCTCCTGATACACCGAGGTATTGCGGTGCGCTCACGCCCGCCCCATGCAAAGACAAGACGTACCAGGCGACGCCATACCCGAATCCGTCAGCCGGCGGAATGACAGCCGCGTGTCGCAGTCCCCACAGAGATGTGAGGAGTTCCATACGTGTATGGAGGCCGGGCAACGTGAAAAGCATGCGGACGGACCAGTCGTTCCGGAGGATGCGGAGGTTCTGCCAGTAATACCCTTCCTCTCCCATCATTGGAGGTTGCTTGTACCAACTGTAACCCTCGTGAACGGCCAGACGGGCTGAGTTGGTCTCCGAAGGCCAGTAGAGCGGGCGAACACTCCCAAGTCCACCGGGGACTGCCGTTACACTCTCACCAGTCAGCAGCCGGTAGACCTGCCAAACGGAACTGCTCTTCCTGCCATCATCGCCCCAAGGCGCCGAGAAGCCCTGGAGAATCCCGACGAGAGCGTGACCCTGATTGTCATCGCCCCACACGACCATATCTGCCGGGGCAAAATTAACATTCCAGAGAACCGAGTCCCGTTCGGTGCGCGTGTCAAAGCGACGAATGGCGCGGTCACTGCGGTAGGCATACTCGAGTGCACCGTCACGGTTCCAGTCCCCAACACCCCACTGCGTTCCCGTGACCGGCACCTGCCGCGGACCGTCGACCCAAAGTCCCCGGGCCGGATCAAAGACGCCCACGCGTACCGGCGTGCCCGCGAGCCTTGCAGCAAGCTCCCATGTACCATCGCCGTCAACATCGACCGGATGCCAGGAACCGACCGGATACCCCAAATCGATCCGATCGAAGAAATGCCGGATCCACATGTCCTCCATCTCGGGGACAAGATTCGGCTGCGACTCGATCGGCACCCTGTATGCCGGGAGGATCACAGCATTGGAGGCGGGCTGTTCGGCACAAGCCGGAGATGGAGCAGCGGACAGCACGAGAAGGAGAATTGTCAGCAGGGCAGTCCCCTGACATGCTCGGGACAACACCTGCGCGATTGGCCCCCTGAAGGACACAATGGCCTCCTCGGTCGGAATGGTCGCCGTGAACTCTCTATAACCCAATTTCGGGCATATTCTCATCGTGTCAACATGAAAGTGCGGCTTCGCGAGCCCACCCGGGAGGGGCGGCGGCTGCCCGAGGGAAGTGCCCCCGGGCATTGAATCAACGGAGCTGCACAGGCGGCGCAGTGTGCTGCAACACCTAAAGCAGCCGCCCTACGATTCTCTTGACCATGTGCCCGGATTCACCGATAGAGAGAAGGCTCGAGGAGTTGACCTTCGGGGCTCTGTCTTATCCCTTCGGGCGCATTACCGAATCTCGACTCTTGCCAGGGCGGACCCAAGAGGATTGCCGCTGGGATCGCTGATACTGAACCGGAGCCAGTATCTCCCTCCTCGGACGTCCCCTACTTGGACCGGTTCATTGAAAACGCCGACTTGCCCGGTAACAGTATAGTCGCCCGCAAACACCACGTTGCTGCCCCCGGGCTCCTCGGTGGCTTCCGCCTGGATATTCATGGGAGACGCCCAACCGGGATAGACTGTCCCGTCCGCGTTGCTCAAGTACCTGAGCGCGCCGCTGGAAGCAGTTCCTCTTCCGATTCCGGATCTGATTGGGACAGGAATCAAGGAGACTTCCACGCGATACTGTGAATTCCCAGCGGGATCGAACTCAATGTAAGGAAGGAATCTGATTCCCCCGCCGTGGCGCCGGCGTAAAGCCCAAAGAGGATTCGCGTAGAGATTCCTCTCACCCCTCGTTATTCCAGGCAGAACATCCCCGGAAGGAGCAGCGGATAGAATCATAAGGTCGCTGGCGCTCCCGGTTACGCGCGGTGAAGGCACCGGCAGAACAAGACGGAAACCTCCGGAATTAGTGGGGCCTCCGCTTACCCTGAACTCAACGGTGTAGTCTCCGGGGAGAATTCCGGAAAAGTTGAAGTATCCCATTGTGGCAAGATCCCGGGGATCTTCAGTGATCAATAGCAACTCGCGCATGGCGTCGAGCTTTGCTCGGATACTGTCCTTCTTGACCAGGTCATCGCCGCTGATAATCCGCGCTTCCATCTTGAGGATGCCGTGGTCCAGACTTCCTTGGTTTAACTGATCACCGAGAACCCAGACGCTGATCCCAACGTCGAAACTCCCGTCGGGATTTGGGAACGTGGCGTAATCAACGATCGGGAACATGGGCCGAGACGCCGCAGCGATTCCTCCCCCTTTGATGATCTCAGCCACCGGATAGCCGCCAACCGTATCGGATCTCAGGGTAACGCCTTCTCCGGATTCCCAG
>DATKYL010000307.1:0-3485 GCA_035528515.1 Acidobacteriota bacterium
GGCGGGCGATAGCGCCGAATGTGGTCACGTTCAGCACGCTGGTTGCCAAGGCGCCCGACTATGCGGGCGCGCGGCACTGGTTTGAGATCATGCAGCGGGAAGGTGTTGCGCCAAACGTCTCCACGTTTTCGTCGCTCTTTAGCAGCGATCTGTCGGAAGTGTCTCCGGACGAGCTTCTGGCATGGTACCTATCCCTCCCGTATCACCCTGATACGCCCCTGGATGCGGCGATCGCGAATTATCGAAAGCGTGGTCTGACTGAGCGTGCCCTGCGTATAGCGCTGGACTATCCGTATCTTCCTTCCGCTGCAAAGCTATTCCGTTCCCGGAAGACAGCGGCGGTCGCCTTTTTCGAGAGCGTGCTACGTGAAAGCGCAGATCATCCGAATGCCTCCTATGCCCTGGGAATTGCCCTCATGGTAGCGGGCGATGGACAGGTAGCGATTCCGCACTTGGAGAAGGCCCGCGCGCTCGCCACAGCCGGGCAACGCCGCGCCGATTGTGATCGCCGGCTTGCCGAGATCAGAGAGGAGACCCCCACCTTACCGCAAGGGGCAACCTGACACGCCCGCCCTGCCTACCCCCTTGTACCATAATCGCTTAGCCATGCCATTTCCCCTTGCTAAGACCTCTGACTACCCCGATATTAGTGTAGCAGTTGTTTTCAGCGCCCAGCCCGGCCCAATCCCTCACGGCCAGGAGGTGGAGAAATGTCATATCTCGGAGTCACCGCGTGGTGGCGAGGTATCGCCATCGGAATGCTGTCCTTGGTGTGTGCTACGGTCGCGCTCGCCGCTGCCCCGGCCGAGCGGACGCACCCTTTGCCACGGATCACCCACGAGTCCCTCCAGCCTGACGCGGTAGCGCACAGCCAATCGGTGGTCGATGATCGGATGCGCGACGCGACTTGGAACGTATCTTCGGCCACAGATGCGGTCACCTCACCTGGCCTGCAAATCGGCATCACCACGTGGGACCGGCAGCATCGCTACTCCAACGGCCACCAACTCGCCAAGAATCCGGGTGCCGATGTCGTGCACTTCACCTGGACATGGGGCGACCAAATCGACGACCACCATCAAAGCGCGGGCCGGTATGTTGCCTACAATTCATATTCGATCAGCGGCGGTGCGTTTAATCAGGGAGACGGAGCAGTTATTTCGATTGCCGATTTCACCGATGGAGGATTTCCCCGTATCGACGTCGATGGAGGTAATCTGGGCCATGTCGCCTTTCACCAAAAGACCGACGCATCGTCACCGCAATTCGCATGGCATTCATACTTCCCGGTAGAAGGATCGCACCTGCACCTGGACAACGTGCTGCCGATCGGGTCGACCCCTCCGGATCAGGAGGGGAATCTCTGGACCGATGTCGCGGTCACGCAGCGACCGGAAGGTGACATCTATCACGTCATTGCCATGGGTCTCGCGAACTGGTCCGATGTGCTCTTTCCCGATAGCCGCATCTGGTATTGGCGTTACGACGCGTCGGCACCATCGCCGACGTGGGAGGGCCCAGTCGTGATCGATTCGAGCGATCTGGGGCCGAGCTATGTCATCGATGGGGACAACGACGCGAACCGTGTCGCACTTGCCTTTCATAGCGGCTGGTCCACCGATGGTCTGAACGAGCTGAACAACGTTGCATACTACGAATCACACACCGGTGGCGCCGGCTGGATCGATGGCTCCGAGCTGGGCCCGGGCTACCGCAACCTGATCACCGCCTACGACGATCCCTCCGGTCCGCAGGCCTGGACCAATATCTCCGTCGCATATGACAACGCCGGACGCCTGCATATCGTCTTCGACGAACAGCGTTATGCCGAGATCTCGGAGCAGATCGCGATCCGCCACTGGAACAGTGAACGGGGCAGCGTTCGGACGACGGCTCTCGGCTACTACGCCAACCCCAACACGCATGAACGGGCATTGAATTTCGACCAGGTGACGCTCGGGGTCGGCGACGGTTCCACGCCCTGTCTCGGGGGCGCCGAAGCCAACGAGGATTATCTCTATGTCCTCTACGCCAAATTGGGTGGCGAAACGCCCGAGGAGCAAGCCGACATTTCGGATCGGTTTTACGCCAATGGGGAACTCTACCTGACCGTATCGCGCGACCAGGGGTACAATTGGTCAACTCCTATCAACCTGACCAACACGAAGACACCGGGTTGTGGCCTTTATTCGTCCGGGATCCCCTGCGCGTCAGAGATGTATGCGACCATTGCGCGGGTTGTGGACGATATCCACATTTTCTACGTCCTCGATCTCTCAGCGGGCGAGACATATTTTGAGTCGTACCAGACACTCAATTCCGCCATGTACCTCCGCTACCCCGGCGGCACCGTCGATGCCCCGTACGTCTGCCCCGGATGTATCTGTCCCTGCATCGGTGACCCCATGTGTGACGGTATCGTGAACGTCCTCGATGTCGTCAATGTGGTCAACGAAGCCTTCCGGGGCAGCGCACCGGTCATCGATCTCGGTTGCAGTCACGTCAGCCGTTGCGACGTCAACTGCGACTGCAAAGTCGATGTGCTCGATGTGGTGATCATGGTCAATCATGCATTCCGCTGGGACATTATGCCGGTCTGCGACGCCTGCGAGGAGCCGTGCCCGTAGTGGTCAAATCGTAATCGTTGGGGGATCGAGCCATGAAGCTCAAGAGCCCACACAAACAGACGGCCCGCTTCAGGAACATCGGTGTCGTCCTAGTCCTCGTTTGCTGCGCGGTCACCCTCGGCGCGACTGCGCGGACTCCCAGTACCTCGACGATCTCGAAGAACCGCACCCACGACCTCGCCTCCCGGCGCACATCGCTGGTCAACAGTGATCTCCTGTCGGCCACGGGGAATCGCATCGCGTCGGTAGTCGATGATCTCCGCCGCGGGGCGACCTACTTCGCGCCGGCCGATGTTGATACGCTGCCATCGCCGGGGATGATGATCGGGGTCACGTTCTGGGACGCCCAACACAACTACTCACAAGGACACCAGGTCGCTGCGAATCCCGGCTCGAATACTGTCCACTTCGTTTGGACCGAGTCCGACATCATCTGCCAATTCTGCACCCCCTGGGATCCCCGATGGGTGAATTACAATTCGTACTCCATCAGTTCGGGGACGACAAACCAGGGTTTCAATGGTGTCACCGTCTCCCAAGGTGAGTGGTCCCGCTCCGGCATGCCGCGCATCGACGTCGACGGCAACAATCTGGCACATCTGGTCATGCACCAGCGGATCGAACTGGGCGCGCCCTATACCAACTGGCACCTGCTCTTTCCGATAGAAGGGAGCGCTCTCCACGAGGACTCCGTTCTCTCGCCCAACCCGCGCCACAATGCTGGTGACCTCTGGCCCGATGTCGCGATCGAGCAGCGAAGCGGGTTTGCTTTGCCTCAGTTCCTGCAGAACGGCCCGAATGTCCGTCATGTGATCGGCAGTGGCGGCATCGCTGTTGGTGGCGGGATGAGCCACCCGT
>DATKYL010000308.1:0-5453 GCA_035528515.1 Acidobacteriota bacterium
TCATCATCTTCAGCGGCAGTTCCCGTTCTTCGTCGACACCGGTCGCGGGCTTGTAGACAATGTTCACCCTCTCCCGCGGTGCGACCGACCCTTCCTTTGCCATAACTGGTTACCTCATCGGTATAGAGTTGATTTCACGAATTGACGATCCGCTTCAGTCAACTTTGTATACGACATCGGGTGCCGTTTCGCACCCTATTTCCCGTCTAACGACAGCACCGCCATCGGATCGAGCCGCGAGAGCCGATCGTAGAGTTGATTGGTCTTCTGGACCAGCTCCGGGGTCGCCTTGCGCGCGTCCTTCAGAAGCAGCCGCCGCGCACTCAACAAGGCGATGTAGACGCTCTTGCACAACTCCGGTTCCCAATTCTCCAACTGGTGACGTTCGATGACTGTCTCCAACTCCTCCAGGAGAGGATTGGCCAGCACCACCCGGCCCGCGTCGAGGCACAACCGGGCCAATTCCAGACGCCAGAAGAAACGGGCTCGCTGCTCGCCGGTCGCCGCGATCCCCTTCTGCATCCGGCGCACCGCGTCCTCGAGCTTGCCACGGGCGACCAGGTGACGGGCCGTATCGAGAGTCTCGGCCAGCCCCTCGGGCATCCCCTTACCTCCGGACGTACCCTTTCCGCCGGACGACCCGAGGCGGTTTCGTACTTCCGAATCTATCCATTTTTGCGTCTCAATGGAAGCGAATGGCGCTCCCCCGGCAAACTGAAGGGTCATTAGACCCGGCAGACGTCCGATGAGGACCGCCAGTTCTGTCTGGAGAGCCTCGGCCGCGCTCTCGTGTTTGTCCCCCAGGCCCTCAAGGGCGTTGAAGGTCAGGTGATTGGCGTCAAGCCAAAGGGGCGCCGCCGCGAAGGCGGTCTCCGCGCCCTCGAGCAGCGCGGCCCAGTCCTGCTTGGCTTTCAATTCCACCAGCCGGGCAAGCTGTTCTGGGGGGGGAGGCGGAATCTGCGTTACGCCGTCACTGTCGGGAGGGAGATCCCGTAACTCAGCCCATGTCATCGCTCGCAGGAGACGGTACGGCACCGGGTCGGCGGGATTGCCTCGACGGAGAATATCGCAGATCTGACGGATCGTCCCTCGGGTCTTCGCGAGAACCTTGCGGGCGTCGTCGGCCGTTGTCTCGCCGTCAATCTCCCCCGCAGACACTTTGGCGGCCTGATCGCGTCGCTTCTCAGCGGCTTTCTCGGCCGCTTCCAATTCCTTTTCGTGCGCTTTGATCGCCTTGGCAATCTCGTTCAGCGAGGGGGCCTCGTCACCCAGCGTCTCCCCGAGAGCCGTGCCGATTTCCCCGAGCGCCGCGCCGCAGGCTGCCAGCGTGTCCTTCTCCCCGGCAGTCGGGCGACGATCGGGAAGCCATTTCCCGGCCCGTTCGTTCAGCCAGACGAATCCTTCAATCCGCCCGCGCTTGCGGTTGACCGGCGGTTCCATCGTGTCCCAGAAACCGGCGATCAGGTCGCGCAATACGCCAAGACCGCACGCGAGGCCGGCGTAGTCGTCTCGCTCCAACAGCGCCAGCGTCAGATAGATCGCCACCAAAAGATGCTTCGAACGGCTCTTCAGAATCTCGGTGCCGTTCGTGATCACGAGTCCCCAGTCGACGGTCTCTCCCGTCACCGAGTCGAGCTTCTGAACTTCGGCGCGCAACGCCTCGAAGTCGGGATCGTACTGCACCGACTCGCCCGCCGGATTGTCACCGGGAATGGGGCTTTTGCCCAGGGATGCGATTTCGTTCAGGTCAGCCACATCAGCACCAGTTTATTCCTCAGATCCGTGCAATGAACTCCCGCATCAGCAGATCGGGAGATTCGAGAGCCCGTGACACTTCGGGGCCAATCTCCTCGTGCACCGTATCGAGCCGCTCGGCACCGGTGCGAACGGTATCCCAGAGCGTATCGACGGCCAAGTCACGCGCCACCAGCGGCACCCAGTGAAACGGGCGGAGGGGCTGGAAAATCAGGTGTCCGTATCCACCGCCTGCGTCCGGTTCATGATCCCAGAAGGCTGTCGCCTCCGACAATCCTCGCGTACCCAGAATCGCTCGGGCCACCAGAATCCAAATTCCGATCTGCCGGGCTGCCGCCGGGTGTCCGCCGGCGACGGGCAGACGGAGGATAACCCTGATGCGCCCGGGCTCGAGCCCGCGCAACGGGGCCAACGCGGCGAAGATGTTCTTTATGACGAGGTACTTCCGGCGATCGCCAAAATCCCCTAAGACCTCCCGCCAGAAAGAGCCCATCGTGACGTCACTAAGATATTCGTCAAACTCCCGCTCTACTTCAACCGGTTTTTGGGGCAACAGGTTGGCCATAAGGGGGATACGCGCGCTCCCGGCGTCGTCGATTCCCTCCAAGCGGGCCTTCTGGCCCTGCACTGCGGTGGCAGCAAGGAAACCCGAGAAGGCCGTCCCGAGGTGGGCGAACATGTTCCCGCCCCGGTCGAGCGTCACCTCGGCGAACAGGGTCACCGGGTAGCGGCGCCCGCCGGAGTCGCGTCCGGGGCCGCACCAGCCGACCAGCGCCTCACGGCTATTCCCCTGGCGGAAGACGAAAGCCAACGGCCGGGCGTCGTCGAAGATCGTCTCCCAGTCGGCACCCGCCCGCTGCCGCAACTCAACGAGTCCCTCGGCGATCCATTGGTCGAATGCCCGCGCGAGTATTCCGCCGGCATTGAAGCGCACGAAGTCGGGATGTGACGGTACCTTCCCGAACATCCCGACGCGCAACCCCGATCTGGCCATAACGGTGTTTCCCCGTGGCCTGACTACCGGCAAACCTGATTCGGGCACCGGAACCGTGAAAAGTGACCGGAGCGGATGAAATCAGCACCATCGCCGGTAAGAGAGTAGCGAACAGTGAACGTCGGCCCGGAACGCGTCGGAAACTCCCAACTGCAAACGTCGTTCGAGAATTCGGATTCATCGAACAGACGGAAGATCGCCCAGTCCCCGGTATACCTCTTCGGCGTCGCGTAGAGCGTCTGATCGACCAGCACCAGGCTCAGGTGGGCGTCGTTGTTCCCCGCGGCGGGCCAACTGTAATCGCGCGTCATGTCCTGACCGGGTGTGAACTCGAACGCCCGGCCGCCAAAGTCGAAACGCGTCTGGCGCAGGCCGCTCATCCATTCCGCTTTAGCCCGCAAGGTGAACGTGACGCTCGGGTTCCCGCCGGGCATGACGCGGCGAATACCATTGGCCACCCGCACCGCATCTTCGTACTCCGGTGCCAGACTCATCCCCTCCTGTCGCGCGGGTTCCGCCTCACTCTCCTCAAACGAGAAGATCCCCGCGGTACCAAAAAACATGGACACCTGCGACCGCGACGCTTCGGTCTGGCTCGAACGGTTGAAGGGGTAGACATCTCCCAATCCGGCCCGGAATTCCTTCGCCACCGTCTCATCCCAGACACGATTCACGCATGCGCAGACGTCCGCATAGGCGGCGTTCCGGGCGGTGGTAAGAGGCCGTACGAGGAACGCGGCGGTCGAGCGCGCGATCGGCGGCCCGGTGATCAGACGCTCGATCTTGCGTTCCGCCTGATCGAACGCCGTGCGCAGGCTGCGCAGGCGCAGGGCGCATTTCGCGCTCTGCTGCAACTGATCCCGCTCGCCTTCAACCGTCTTCGGCAGCGTGCTCATCATTTCCAGATAACTGGCGTGCGGGGGGACCGTCCCCTCCGGGAGCGCAACTTCGCCCAGAAACCGCCCCAGCGGTACGAACTCTTCCTCGTGGCTGCGCTTGATTTTCCCATTCAGGTCGAGACGGCTTTCGGCGTAGACGCGTTTGAGAATCGTGATCATCGGCGAGTTGTCCTGACTCAACTCGTCGAGGCCCTCGACCGCCTCCGTTAGATTGGCGAAACGGACGATTTCGACGCCGTCGAGGAAGGCGCGCCAGACGGCGCGAAACTCATCGGCGTACTTCCGCGTGAGCTGCTCGCGGATCTGATCGTCCTCCAACCCTTCGAATGCCTGTTTCAGGACCGGGTTGCCCTTGATCTCCCGGGGCATGGTGTCGACACGCTCGGAGAGGTGGTCGTTCCAGCCTTCACGCGTGAAGGCGCGTCCGACGTCGCCGCCCTCCAGGCGTATCGTCCCCGGCGCAATCTCCAGCATGCTCAGGTAGCCGAGTTCGCCGTTGGCGTCGTTGACGATCCGTCGATAAAGCCGATCGATCGTCCAGAAGTTCGCCATCACGCGGTTGGCCTCATCCAGGAGCGCCTGGTCCGGCGGGAGACGCATCCAGCGTTGTGCCGTATCCGCGCGGTGTTTCATGTAGTAGCGGCACTGGCCGTCCAGCAGCCACTCGAGACGGGAGACGTCGTCGACGGCCACGGTCGGGCGCCAGATCGAGTCGGCGGCACTCTTCAGTTCGAACGGGTTATGCGAGATCGAATCATAGTGCAGCGTCACCATCTGATAAGCGGTGGCCGTCTGGAAGAACTGGTTGATCCCCGCCTCGGTGTCGAGCACCGGGGGATTGCGCAACAGGGTCTTGAGTTCGGCGTCGAGTGGGCGGAGAAACAGGTCGTTGTACTTGCGGAAGTAGGTGTCGCGCGCCGCGGCGATGACCGGCGCACCCGAATACAGTCCCCAGCGCCGCATCAGACCGGGTCCGCGCTCAGCTTGTTCGAGCGCTTCCCGCAACAGATTGAGCGTATCGAGATGGTCGAGCGCAAATCCCCCGCCCGCCAACAAGGCAACGGCCACCTCCCGCGACAATCGTCCCAGATTCTCGTTGGCCCGACGGTTGTTCGTGTACGAGGTGAACAGCGCGAGGAACAGGAGCGCGGCCGCCGCCACCTGTACGAGGTTGATTAAGCCGCGGACGATCTTACGGCGCCGGCCCGCCGACGAAAGCGGCGTCACGCGCGCCTGATCGGGGATGATGATCTTCTGGAAGAGATCCTTAATGAAATACGGCTTGGTCTCGGTGACCGTCTGGGTGGACGGCGGCGCGGTCCGGCCCAGGCCGAAATCGCGCTGCATCGCCGCCATCACCTGTGCGATCGGCGTCCCTTCCTGCGTTCCCGAATTGAAGTAGAGGCCGCGGACCATCGGGTTCTGCTGATAGGGATTGGGGGCGAAGAGAATCTCGACGAAGCGGGTCAGTCGCCGGACGGTCGCGCCGAATTCGATCGGGAAGAGGTAGGTCCCGCGTTTTTGCACCGGACGCACCGCGGCCGCCAGTTGCCGTAGCCGCCGCCGATCGAGAATGTCGGCCAGCGCCGCGGTCTCGCGCGCAAACTCCTCGGCCAGCGGGGTCTTGGCCGCCTCGTAGCGTCGCGTGTACCCCCACACCTGCTCCCGCTCGCGGATGCCGTAGTCGCCGCAGTAGTCGGCGAACCCCGCCACCAGGTCGCATTTCGTGAAGACGACGTAGATCGGGAAGAGGATCTCCAATTGAACGATCAGCTCATCGATGCGGCTGCGCAGGTTCTTGGCCA
>DATKYL010000309.1:0-21415 GCA_035528515.1 Acidobacteriota bacterium
TCTCCGTTTCGGTCTGCAGCGACACGTCGTGGAGCCCCGGCCCGAACGTGTGGGTCGGGTGTTGCACAAATGAGGAGTCGCCGTCGCCGAAATCCCAGACCCACGCGGTCGGCGGCGTCTCCGACACATCGGCAAAGTCCACTGTCAGCGGTGCGTCACCGATGATCGGCGATCCGGTGAAACCGGTCGAGGCGATATTCGCCAGCGCCGACGCCGCGTTGATCCGGCCCGAACCTAAGAGTCCCGCATAGGCCGGATTGAGCGCGTCGATGTCGTCCGTGGTGTTGACGATCCGCTCGAAAACCTCCGTTCCCGTCAGCAGCGGATTGAGCGACTTGATCAGCCCGACCAGCCCGACCACGTGTGGCGCGGCCATCGATGTGCCGCTGTAAATCGCATACCCCGGTAGGTAATGGTTGGACACCGTGCTGCGGATCGACGATCCCGGCGCCGAAACGTCGACCTCCACACCGTAATTGGAGAAACTCGACTTGGCGTCCAGGCTCGTCGTCGACGCGACGCACATGACGTCCGGACGCGACTGCAGATACCCGAAGTACGTGCTGCTCTCGTTGCCGGCTGACGCGGAAATGACCAGGCCGTGGGCAATTGCGTAGTCGGTGGCGGTCTCGATGCCGCCACCCTCCGACGAGCCGAAACTATAGTTGATCGCGACCGCGCCGTTGTCGGCGGCGTACCGGAACGCCTGCGCCACGTAACTCATATGCGTCCGGCCGTTTTCATAGCCGTCGTCGTCGAATGAATACCCCATCCGCAGGCACATGATCTTGCAGCCGTCTTCGATCCCCGGCCCGAAGCCGCCCGCCACCCCCGAAACACCGATCGCGTTGTTCGTCGTCGCCGCGATCGTGCCCGACGTGTGCGTGCCGTGACCGTTGAAGTCGCTCGGATCGTTGTCCTGCACTGAGCCGTCCTCGCCCGGCCAGACATACGAGCCGCTCGAGACAAAATCCCAGCCGATCAGATCGTCGACATACCCGTTGCCGTCGTCGTCGATCCCGTTGATGTCACCGACGTCCCAGACCTGGCCGTCACCGTCCAGATCCTCCCCCGGATTGACCCAGATGTTATCGACGAGATCCTCGTGGGTGTACAAGACGCCTGTGTCGGTATCGGCCAACACAACGTTCGGCGATCCCACCGTGCGTTCCCACGCCTCCGGCGCATCGATGTCATAGTCGCCGCCGTTCTCGAGGTTGCGCATCGCACTGAATTGGGGATCATCCGGCGTGCGCATGATGTAGGCGTAGAAGTCGTACTCGACGGACCCCACGTTCGGATCGCCGAGATAGTCCGCCGCCGCGCGGTCGAGATCGACCGCCGGGTCGAAATCGAGTACATAATAACCACCCAAGTCAGGAGCGCCCGCCACCGCCGCGACCCGTTCGGCGCCGGGGAAGAGTGGACGGTGATCGCGCAGACCATACCGCGCACTCAATCCGTCGACACTGGCGATCCCGGTGACCGCGCCTCCCGTGGCGCCCTGCATCTTCGTCGCCGGCCGAACCCCCGGCTTGAAATTCACGACCAGAACTCCCGGTATCCGTTCGCCCTGGACCGCGTTCACCGGCCCCCGCGGCAGCACGACCGCCGCGGCCGAACCGGCAACGGCCAGAGCCACGACACAGACTGCACCTGCTGTCAGCACTCGTTTCATCCATTGTCTCCGTCGGGAATCATCTTCAGTCTGGATCACCATCTCGCCACACCTCACCCCATTCTAAGTCATCTGCTACGACTAACCGATTGCGGGACAGGCGAGTTCCCCTCCCGCACGACAAGATAAGTAAATACATCTTCTTTGCCAATGGTAAATGATTATATCACAAATCGTTGCGCGCGCTTCTTAAACCAGCGCCTCATACCCAGCCCCACCGACCGATCTCCTTGACAAGGGTGTCATAGCAGGCCTTCCATTCGCATCCAGGCCGCGGTGTGCGGTCGCTCAGCGAATAGACTGGTCGCGGCTGACCGGTCGACTGTTCGGGCACGTCTACCAGCCCGCCGTAAAGAATCCAATGCCGCCGGCAAAGACAGAACGACGGATCTGGTCTTGGATCGGGGTGGCCCTCTTACTCCTGGTCGCCGCCTGGCTCGTCGGCACGATCGCCGCCGACACCGATCAATACCAGTGGGATTTTCAGATGTACTACCACGCCGCGCGGGCCGATGCGGCGGGTCTCAATCCCTACGATCCCGGCACCGTCTGGCGTCTCTCGGGCGGGCGCTACCAGATGCGGTTCGTTTACCCGCCGTTGACGCTCCCATTCTTCCGTCTCTGGACCAATCTGCCGTATGAGACCGCGTTCCAACTCTGGCTCGTCTTCAAGCTGCTGTTGTTGGGGGGATTGATCACCATCTGGAAACGGTACCTGTTCCCCCGCGAGCCGACCGCGCCCTTCCTGCTTATTCTTCTGCTGGCCTTCAGCGCGACCGTCTACATCGATCTGATCGCCGGGAATATCTCGATCATCGAGCAATTCCTGTTGTGGTCGGCTTTTCTGGCACTGCTGCGCAAGAAGCCGCTGCTTTTCTGTGGAGGGGTTCTCGTCGCCTCGCTCTTCAAGCTGACGCCGATCATATTCGTGTTCTGTCTCCCCTTCCTCCCGGTCCGGAATCGGTGGGTCTATGTGGGAGGGAGCCTGGCTGCTTTCGCGGCGTTTCTCGGGCTCGGATACGCGCTGGACCCGGTTGCCTACCGGGAGTTCTTCGCCGCTGCGGCTGCGATCGATGAGGGAGGAAGCCTCGGTAATCCCTCGCTGTATTCTCTCGTTCACGAGATCGCGGGAGGCGCCGGTTCCCTCTGGAAGTCCTTCCCAGTCTCGGTGACCAGCGTGGTGGTCTATGTGCTCGCGGCGGCGGCGGTCGTCGCGGCGACGTGGCGGCGCATCCGCCGCATGCCTGACCGCGACAGTGCCGAAGCCGCGACGGCAATCATCTTCCTGGCATGCCTCACCTACGCGCTGATCATGCCGCGTTTCAAGACCTATTCGTTCATCCTTCTCCTGCCCCCGGCCTACTACATCCTGCGCCGGAGTGCGCAGATACCGGCTTACGGGTTCCTGCTGGCGCTCCTGCTATTGACGGTTCACCCGCCGCTCCCGGTGGCGCTGCCATTCCGCCCGGTCCTGACGATGCTCTGGGCGTATTATCCTCTTCTCCTCGCCATTCTGCTCTGGGTGCTGCTCCTGAAGCAGGGGGAGGCCTCCGAGGACGCTCTCCGGCCGACAACACCATGAACCGGCCGCTACCCGGGCACGCAACCGGGCCGCCTCATTCTGCATCCTCTTGCACCTTCCCCGCGGACTGGCTCCAGGTCTCCCCACATTGCCTGATCGGATTGCCCTTGCCACTCACCGACTTTGGCCGATCTCCGAGGATCCCGAGAATTCCGGCGTCGAATTTGCCTGTAAAGGGAACCTTGTGGGGCGAAAGGATATATAAGTAGTACCCCACCGACGAGACTACACCACCGAGCCCCCCCCACGTAATGGTTGACAAAACTGACTCTAACGCTGTTATTGGCTAACAACTTAGGTCCGAGTGGGCCGGAAAGCTAAAGGAGGTACGTAGCGCACCTGATCGATCGGTTCTGCCATGTCACGTGACGGCATGGACGAATTGCGATACATTGCGCCCTTCAGGGGGCGGGACTTTATGGTGCGCCGGACCCAGACTCTCAGATTCGTTCTTGTTCTTGCCTGCTTGTCGATCGCTCCCGCAGCGGTCGCCGGTTCCTATCCCGACATTTCGATCCTCGAAGAATCCCCCACCGGGATAACCTTCGTATATACGCCCGGACCCGTTCATTGGGCGGAGGAGCTGGACGGGATATGCCCGCGCATCGCACACACCGCGCTACGGCGTGCCGAAGGTTGTCCGCCGATACCGGGTCGCATTGTTTATGTCGCCCTGCCGCCGGGCAGCCGTTCAGTCGATGCCGCGTTGACGGACTACGCCGCCGAGGTTCGCGCGACGCGGGAGGGATTGTCCTTCACCGATGCCGCCGCGCGCGCGGCGGCAGGTGCCGTGTATCCTCATGACCGCCTACTGGTCGATGGTGTCTTTACCCTGCGCGGACTCCGTGTGGCGCGTTTGATTCTTCATCCGCTGGTTATCATCCCCGCCGAGAGCCAGAGCAGTTTCCTGCCGTCGATGACCGTCACGGTGCGTTTCGACCGCACGGCGGATCGACCGTCGGAGACGGTGATGCCGGCCGCGCGGAGAATGTCGGCGCCCTTCGACCATATTCTCGGAGAAGTGGTTCTCAATGCAGCGGCGGGGAGGCAGTGGCGTACGGACCTTGCGGCGTTACGCCGCCCGTCGGGCGCGGTGCCGCATCCCTTCGCCGGCGCCGACCGCTGGTACGCCGTGCGGACGCGGGGTGACGGTGTCGTCGCGATCACCGCGGCCGATCTCGCGACGGCGGGGGTCAATCTGGGTTCGGCTGATCCCCGGCTCTTCCGGGTCTTCACTGGAGAGGGGAAACAGCTGTCCACCCACATGGCGGACCCGGCGCCCACTTTCCAGGAGGTGGCGATTCGGATTGTCGGGGAGGATGACGGCGTCTTCAACAACAACGACACGCTGTTCTTCTGGGCGCAGGGACTGAATCGCTGGGAGGTCGGCCCCGACGGCGCACTCGTCGACGTCGTGAATCGCTACGATCGCGACAATGTGTACTGGTTTGTTCCGGACGGCACGTTTGGCGGACCACCGCACCGCATCGCGACGCAGCCTTCTCTGCCGCCCGATGAGAGTGAGTTGACCGTATTCTCCTCGCCGGAACGCCTGCGCAGGGAAGAGGAGCTTATCTTCCGGACCGGTTCGCTCGGCTACGTCGGGAGCTACTATACATGGTACTGGCGCAATCAGCAGACCAGTACGCTCTCGCTTAATGGGGTGATCAATGTCGGGCCGGGATCATCGGCTGAGCTTGTCATCGCCAGCTTCGCCGGTTCCAGCGGCCGCGATCCCGCCATCCTGCGTGTTGACGATCACGTCATCACCCCGTCATTGTTCCGGCCCTGGGCCGGAGAGGATCTGACGACCTTCACGTCATTCGACCTGTCCGAATTCGATCCCGGTTCCCGTTATACCCTCGAGTTCCCCTCCTCGGGCGGCACGACTGAAGGGCCGAATTCGTATCTGGACTATTACAGTTTCGCGTACCGCCGGCAGCTCGACCTGTCCCAGGGGCCGCAGAAATTCGTCGCGCCCGATACCGGCGCGGTTGCGACCTTCGTAATCGCCAATGCCGCCGACGCGGTGGTCTGGGACATCACCGACCCGGACGCGCCGGTTCAGATCTCCGATCTCGCCTCGACGGGCAGCGTCTCGCGTTTTGCGCTGGCCCTGTCGCAGGGTGGGCGGCCGGTGTTCTACGCCCGCCACCCGGCGTCGATCGCGCGCCCGCAGAGTATTTCCGCGGTCATGCCCGCGGACCTTCATGCGCCCGCCAGCGGTGCCGATTTCCTGCTCATCGGGCCGCGCGCATTCGAGGAGGCGACCGTCCCGTTCCGCTCCCTCCGGGCGGCATCGGACGGCTTGGTCGTGCGCTACGTCGCACTCGAGGACATCTACAACAGCTTTGCCGGCGGCTTGGCCGACCCGGTAGCGATCCGGCGCTTCCTGCGCCACACGTTCTTTGAATGGCGGGAGCCCGTGCCGTCGTACGTGCTCCTGGTCGGCGACGGCTCCCACGATTTTCTCGATAACCTGAACACCGGCGCCGTCACCTATGTGCCCCCGTATGTCACCGCCGAGGATGACGCGGTGTCGGACGAGCGCTTCGTCTACTTCTCCGACCGCGCCGTCCTCAATGCGGTGCCCGACGCGGACGATCCGTTCCCCGATATGATCATCGGCCGCTGGCCGGTGCGAACGGTGGGTGAGATTCAGGCTTTAACCGAGAAGATTGCCCGTTACGAATCGTCCGACAACCTCGGTCCCTGGCGCTCCCGCGTGATGATCGTGGCCGACGACGAGTTCGGCGACCGGAGTTCGAATCCGCCCTCGGTCCGGGAGGTCATTCACGTCAACGACGCCGAGGCGATTGCGCACCGCGTCGTTCCCGCGCGGCTCGATCTCAACAAAGTCTATCTGACGGAATATCCCTTCGACAATCCGAGCTGCTACGATGCCGGGGCGCGCGCGTGCCGCAAATCCGCGGCCCGCGAGGCCATCATTGCCGGCTTGAACGGGGGCGCAGCGGTCTTTGATTTCATCGGCCACGGCAACATGGATCTGCTGGCACACGAGCGTGTCTTTGAGCGGGCCACCGATCTGGCGCGCCTGACCAATGTGGGGATGCCGACCGCCGTGTTCACCTTTTCCTGTTCGATCGGCTTCTTCGACGACCCGACCCGCGAGAGCATGGCCGAGGAGTGGCTGCGGATGCCGTTGGGCGGCGCAGTCGCGGTCGTGGCCGCCACCCGCCTGTCACGGGCGACCGCCAACGCCGAATTGAACGAGGAGGTCTTCGACCTTCTGTTCAACCGTGGCATGGAGGGTCTCGGTGACGCGCTCTATACGGCGAAGCTCCTGCGTCAGTACTTCGATCCCTCCTGCGCGCTGTCGGGATGTCCCGGTGGGGCGCCCTGCCCCTGTGACAACGATCGGGGATACATGATGCTCGGCGATCCGACCACGCGCCTGGGTATCCCGACGTTGAGCGTCGCGTTCGAGAGCGTCACGCCGGAGAGCCTGGCCGCCCTCCGGCTCACGCGCGTGGCAGGGAGCGTAACCGACACGACCGGCGCGTTGCAATCCGACTTTGACGGCTCCGTCTTCGTCACGGTACGCGATGTTCCGCGCCGCCGGCTCTATCGCATCAGAGATGTCGATTCGCTGATTTACGATCTGTCCGGGGGAACGCTCTATCGGGGCTGGAGTGCCGTGACCGGCGGACGCTTCGAGTTCTCCTTCGTCGTCCCGAAGGACATTGCCTACGGCGAGCGGGGCGCGCGCATCCTCGGACATGCGGTGGGCGGTGACCGGATGGCCGCCGGTGCCGTCGACTCCCTGTGGATCTCGGCTGAAGCCGGTGACCTGACCGATACGCTGGGTCCCCAACTCAGCCTCGTCACGCAGGCGGGCGAACCGTTTGTCGATGGGTTCCGGATCGCCGCCGGCAGCGGACTGATTCTGATCCTCGACGATCCCTCCGGGATCAACCTGACGGGCGCTCCCGGCCATCGCATACTGGTCATCGTGGGTGACGGCGATGAACCGTTGGTTGATCTGACCGAGAGTTTTGTCTATGATCCCGGGTCGGCCGAGAGGGGACAGGCGACCTTCTCCCTGGCGGGACTGCCCCTCGGACCGATCCGTCTGGATGTCAGGGCGTGGGACAACGCGAATAACTCGAGTGCCCTGACGGTCGACTCGGAGATAACGGACGAGGATGAGGCGACCGATTTTGAAATCGTCGAGTTCATGGGCTATCCTAATCCCCTGGATGAGCGCACCACCTTCTATTTCCATGCGACGCGGGACATCGAACAAGCGACGATCCGGATTTTCACGGTGGCGGGCCGGCTGATCTGGGAATCGGGCCGGGCCCGGGCGGGGGAACTCACTTGGGACGGCACCGACCGCGTGGGGGACGAGGTGGCCAACGGCGTCTATCTCGCCCAGATTGAGGCGATCGGGCGTGTGGCCGCTGGGGGGGGAATGGTCGACAAAAAGGCATATAAGGAAACAAAACTGGTGATTTCACGATGAGAATCAATCCTCCCACACCGCGACCCGCTGAGGCGCGGTCGCCGCGACGGCTCCTCGCCCACCGCCCGCAGGGAGACAGTGTACGATTGCAGCCGGTGCCGCTGTCCGGTCCCGGAACATCGGTCTGAGAGAAAGGGATTCGATCATGCGACGATTCATAAGCGGACTGTTCATCGCCCTGCCGATCCTGGGGGCACTCACTGCGGCCGCTCCGGTGCGCGCGCAGACGAACGCCGGTGTGTTGTTCCTGCGCATCGCCGCCGGCGCGCGTGCTGCCGGCATGGGCGAAGCGTTTGTGGCAATCGCGGACGACGCCACCGCCACGCACTGGAACCCGGCCGGTCTCGGCGTCTACCCGCTCAACAGTGAGTGGAACGAGCACCCCATGACCGCGCGCGGCAATGTCCTCGACGCCGTCGCCATGAAGAACGGGATGCCCGAAGACCGGTTCACCGGCTACGATCTGTGGATTCTGACCGACAACGGCCTGACGTTCTACTCGTTGGGCGAACCGAACGCACCGGGATCGCGGATCGGACTCCCGACTATGGGTGTGCGTTCGCTGGACGCGGCCCTCCGCCGGTACGCCCGACATCTGTCGGAGGATCAGGCGGAGACGATCTCCCGCCGCGCGGCCGCCGGCACCGTCGGCATCCCCGCCCAGGAGGTGGAGGAGCTGACCGGGCGCGTGTCCGCAGCGATGCCCGACGACTACCGCGACCGGACCATCCTCGAAAATGTCATCCGGGAATTGCGCATCGCCCATCGTGAAGGCCGCATCGAAGTCGGCCAGTTCCGGGAACTGCAGTGGGAAGTCAGCCAACTCCCGGAGACCGGACCCGCAGAGATCCTCCCGCTGGATCGCGTGCGGGTCATCATGGAACGCAGTGTCGTCAAGCTCCTCCCGGCGAAGGTATTCGTCGATCTCAATGACCTCGTGCCCCCGCCGGTGCGCGCCATCGCGGGCGACGGTGACAAACTCTACGTGGCGGCCGCCAACGGCCTGCTGGTCTTTGACGGGTCGCGTTGGGATGAAATCGACCCACCCGACGGCGTCACATGGAAAACCGTCGGCATCAACTGCCTCACGGTGGCATCCGGACTGCGCCTCTGGGTTGGCACGAACGATGGCATCTATATCCTTCATTCCGGCCAGTGGCAGAAGATGGGAGTCGAATCCGGCCTGCCCGCGAGCCCCGTACGCCGCATGCTGATGTCGGGCACCACCAGCGGCTGGGTTCTGACCGACGACGGTCTGGCGCGTTACGAGGATCAGCGCTTTTCGACGACGATTCCGGTCATCGCCAATGTCGGTGATTCCCTCACCACGATGCTCGGACGCTTCCTGGGAATCGAAGACAATGTGTACCTGGCCGAGGCGGCCCGCGACATCATCGCACGGGACAATCTCCCGGCGGACTTTGTACCGGAGGCCGGTACCGCGATCGGGCTGCCTTACGCGCGCGGTTTCCGCGGAGAAGTGACCGCGATGGCCACCGACTCGTACGGACGTCGGTGGGTGGGAACCAATCTCGGGGCCTTCCGTTTCGCCCGGGAGCGCTGGCACGGGTTTGGGTACCGTGCCGTCCACGTCACCGAGGCCACCACCGCACAAGCGCTCGCCGAAGAACACCTTCGCGGACGGGCGACCCCCCAGCGGGTCGAACTCCTCGCCGAGTACATCCGCGGTTACAACAATCTCTCATCCGATAATATCCCGGCAGGCCGGACCGTCTACATCTACCAGAACGCCGCCGCCCGCCGTGTCAACGCCTTCGGCAATCGGGGCGACATCTTGCTCATTGCCACCGAGGTGGGGCAGCTCGAAATGAATGCCGGACAGTGGGCGCGGTACTACCATGCCGGTCTCGACGGCGATCAAGTGGGCGCTATTCTGACCACCGGCGACGACGTCTGGTTCGTGACCAACGACCACATCGTCGTCTATCAACACCCGCACGAGGAAATCAACCTGATGCACTCGCCCTGGCTGCCGGCGTTCGAACTCGATCTGTATTATGATTACGGGGCCTGGGTCAAGAACTTCGAAGGTCTCGGTACCGTTGGTCTGGCGATCACGTTTCTGTCCTATGGTGAGATTCCGGAACTCAATGAGTACGGCGAGCTCCTCAATCTGTTCCATTCATTCGACGGGGCGCTCTCGCTGTCCTATGGAACCCGCCTGAGTCACAGCCTGATGGCGGGCCTGACGGCGAAAGTCATTTACTCCCGCCTCGCACCGCAGGGTGCCGGCGAGGAAATCGGGTCCGGAAGCGCGACGGCTTTTGCGCTCGACGCCGGTTTTCTGTATCGGACTCCCTGGAAACGTCTGACGCTGGGCGCCGCTGTCACCAACGTCGGCCCCAATATATCCTACATTGACGCGCAGCAGTCCGACCCCCTGCCGCGGAACATGGCCCTGGGTTTCTCCTACAAATTGTGGGATTCGCCGTTCAACCGGTTCGTTCTCCAGTGTGAGATCAACAAGGAACTCATCGACCTGACCGAAAGCGCCTCGGAGGAACTCAAGCAGATCATCTACAACGTGGGCTTCGAGTACTCCTACGCGTCGATGGTCGCGATCCGTGCCGGATACGTTCACGACGAAGACGGCAAGGTCAAGGTGCCGACGGTCGGCGGCGGCCTGGCCTATCGGATGTTCAACTTCGACTTCGCGTACATCTGGGCGTCGCGCGACGACACGCCGCTGGCGAATACGGTGCGGTACAGTCTGGCCCTTCGCTTTTGACCGAAGGTAGAGAATGATGCGATTGCGTAACCTGACCAGAATGGCTTCGCTGACCGCCGGTGTCATCCTCCTCGGCCTGGAGGCGGGATCGCCGATGCGTGCCGAGCCGGCCTGCGCCGGTGCGCCGGTTCTGCATCTCGACCGGTCGCGCATCGTCATCGATGACTCCCATCTCGGTGATCCCCAACGACGCGGCATTTGCCCCGAGCCCTCGGATCGCAATCTGCTCGGGCTTGAACGCGTCAGTCCGTTTGCCCCCCCGGTCCGCCTCGCCGGCGCGGCCGCGCAAACGGCTCTGCGGGTGGTCGCGATTCGCGTCGACTTCCCCCGCGAAGCTCCCGACGATCCCCTGACAACCGGCGACGGTCGCTTCGATCTGCGGGATACCGCCACCTACAATCGGGAAGAAGGACACTACCTGGACAGCGCACCTCACAATCGAGAATATTTCTACGCCCACCTGCGCGCCTTGGGGATGTACTGGAACACGGTCTCCAACGGACGCGTTCAGTTTGACCTCGATTCATCGGTCGCGCCCGTCGTGTTTCCGGTTGCGTCTGATGCCGCGTATACGCTTCCCGAACCGATGGCCTACTACGGCACGCAGGTCGAGGGCGATTCCGTGGTTATCATCGACCGGCTGCGGCAGTTCGTCGTCGACGCGGTGACGACTGCCTCTGACGCCGAACCGGCGCTGATGTTCTCGGATTATGATGCGATCATCATCTTCCACGCCGGTGCCGACGGCCAGTCTGACGTCGCGGGTGACACGCCGCGCGATCTCTTCTCCGGTTTCCTGAAGTTGTCGGAGCCGCTCCTGTTGCGCAACGCGATCGACACCGTCTATGAAGCGATGATTATGCCGGAGACCGAGGTCCAGGACGGCCGGATCACCGTCCTCAACGCGGTGCTGGCACATGAGTTCGGCCACCAGCTCGGGCTGGTCGATCTCTACAACACGGATTTCGCGAGTCCATTTGCCTGGGCGACGCAGATCGGCAACTTCAGCCTCATGGACAATAACGGCGCCAATATCGCCGTCTGGGACTCCGTCGGCAGCGGGATCGTTGTCGTCCACGGTGCGCTCCCGGTTTATCCCGATGCCTGGTCGCGCGTCTATCTCGGATTTTTGGATGTCACGATACTGCCCCCGCAGCAAAACACCGCCATGTCGGTGTGGGCGGCCGAAGGGCTCAATCACCCTCAGGTGTGGAAGGTCCCGATCTCGGAGACCGAATATTACCTGCTGGAGAATCGCCAGCAGGACCTCGACGACCTCGAGCCGTCATTGCGTCTGGACTCCGCCACGAATGTCGTTCTCGGTCCGGCGGGACCCCCGCCGCCCGAACCCGAAGAAGGCGAACCCGACCCGCCGCCGCCCGATTTCACTCGTGAATACGATTTTCTCCTTCCGGGTCGCGGGCTTCTGATCTGGCACATCGATGAGGCCGTCGCCGCGGCTGACTTCGATACGACCGACGATGTCCCCAACAACTTCCTGGCGAATACGCTGCAGTGGGATCGTCATCACCGTTTCGTGCGCCTAATTGAGGCCGACGGTCTGCAACAATTGGGCGGCATCGGGATCAACTCCATCTACACCGGCACGGCTTATGACTACTATCCGCATGGTGGCGTCTCGGAGCTGTCGGCGTCGACGAATCCGTCGGCCCGCAGTTACACCGGTGCTGCCACCGGCATCCGTCTCGTGGACATCAGGGATCTCGGCGAACGGGTCTCCCTGAGCGGGCGGCTCGATGGACCCTTGCCCGGATTCCCGGTCTACGCGGGACTTGAACCGGGTGCCGCCGGCGCGGTCGTGCTGATGGACGGCGAGCGGGCCGTCGGCGACTGGCTCTTCCCCGGCGACGGGCGTCCCGAGATCCTCGCCGCCTACCAAAACTACATTCTGGGTTGGAACTGGGACGGCTCGCCGTTGAGCACCGCCACCGTTGTCGACCCGTTCATCTCCTTCGACATGGAGGAGGATAGCGCCACGCTACATCCGATCGCCATCGCTCCCGGCGTGCACGAGTGGATCGCCCCACCGCTCATCTACGATCCGCAGTATCAGACCGGTCAGGTGATCGCTGTCTCGCGCAATCGCGACGTCTTTGTCTGGGATTTGCGCATCAGGGACGGCGACAGCCTGCTGGCGCTCGATTACACGGTGCGCACGTCCGACGTGCCGGTCGCATCCCCCGCGCTCTGGCGACGCGACAACGGCACCGTACCGCGTGACGTATTCGTGCCCGTGGCGAACGCACGCTACGACCTGATCGAGATAGCGTCGGGAACCCGTACCACGCATGACGTCGAGGGAACGATTCGCGGTGCCGCAGGACGTTCATTGGGTGAAGCGGTGGGCGTATTCCGCACCGAAACCGGATGGGATGTCGGGTCTCTGGACGCCGAACTGACGCGTACGACAATCGAGGCCGATTCTCTCTTCCCACCCGTTCTCGGTGATCTCGATCGTTCGCAGGACGGTAAGCTCGAAACGATTGTCCTGGATGCCGCCGGCCGGTTGCATGCGCTCGACAGCGTGTTCATGCCGCTGAGCGGTTTCCCCGTCAATCTGTATGATTGCCCTGATGCGGCGCCGGTTTTGGCCGACGTCAACCGCGACGGATATCTCGACATTCTCGTGGTTGGCGGCGGGCGCTTATACGCCTACGCGCATAACGGGACTCTGCTGCCGAACTTCCCCGTCAACGTGGGTCCCGCAAGCCAGATCGACAGCGCGCTGGTCGCACCGGTGGTCGGCGACTTCGGCCGCGCGGGGAGCCTGAGTATCCTGACCGGCGGCGCCTCGCGAACGATCAGCGGGATCGACGGCGACGGCCGTGTCTCCGAGGGTATGCCGCGGGCCGTGGGCGGTACGATCGACGCTCCCGCCGCGTGGGCGATGAACACATCCGACAATGAGGCGGCGGTGTTCGTGCGGGCCGACGACGGGTTTCTCTATGCCTATGAAGTCCCGCCGGTCGGCGAGACCCCGGCGTTGGCGCTCTGGCCGACGTACGGACGTGATCCGCACAACAGCCGGATGATCCCGTCGGAGGATCTTGAGCCCGTCGATATCCCGACCGACTTCTTCATCGCCGAACGCGCCTTCGTCTACCCGAACCCGGCGAGTGCTGAGGCGCGCGTGCGTTACTGGGTCGGCCAGGATGCCGACGTCTCGATCCGCATCTACGATTTCGCGGGGGACAAAGTCGCGGAGTGGCATGGCTCCGGCAGTGCCGGTGTCTATAACGAATGGATCTGGCCGTGCGACGGCGCCGCATCGGGAGTTTACTTCGCCCGTCTCGAACTGACACCGCGGGACGGCGGCGCGACGGAAACGGTATTCTGTAAGATGTCGGTTGTCCAATAGGGCGGCAACGCCCGGCATGTCACTATGCGTCCGAGAGATCGAAAAACCCCAGGAGGCTTAATGTGAAGACCACCCATCACGCATATAACCTGATTCTGACCGCGGCGGCGTTACTCCTCGTAACGATCGTGGTGTTTGATGCGGCACCGGTCGCCGCGGCCGTCAGCCGGCCCGGGGGCAGCCTGGCGGATCTGCGGACCAGAGTGCCTGCCGCTAACTGGAGCGTGGGCCTCACCGCGTTATCCGACTCGACGGGTGACCTTGGTCCGCTCCTGGCGCAGACCGACGTCGATTTGGATCGACGCGCCGACGTGTACGATTTCGAACAAAAATCGCCGCGCCGTGCGTTTCTGCAGTCGTTTCTGATCCCCGGTTGGGGACAATACTACGTCCGCTCCGCGTGGTGGAAACCGGTGCTCTTCCTTGGTGCGGAGTTGGCGTCCTGGTACGGTGTGTCGCACTTCCACGGCAGCGGCCTCGACCGGGAAGACGAGTACAAGGCGTACGCTGATGATCACTGGGACCCGGACAAGTACCTGGAAGGATTGTGGACCGTCTATTACTACAACTCAGTGAAGCCGGACTCCATCGACTCCTACTTGGACACGATAACGCCCTGGTACACAGTGGAGCGGCCCGACGCGCCCGACTCAACGGTGTATCAACCCTGGTCGCATCATGCGTTCTATCACCCGGACGGCACGCCGGTCGAGAAAAATGAATACTACGAGAATGTCGGCAAGTATCATCAATTCAACTTCGGGTGGGATGACTACCCGGGCCCCACGGATCCCGAATTCCCCGAAAGCCCGAGGGATACGGTGAGCCTTCGGATCGTAACTGAGAATCGCGACACGTACCTCCACATGCGCGCCGATGCCAACACGGAGTACAAGCGCGCTACCAAGATGCTGGTCGTCGTGGTCGCCAATCATCTTGTTTCCGGAATCGAGGCGGCGCTGGGTGCCCGGCGCTATAACCGATCGCGCGATGAATTCGGAACCGTGGAAGCGCACGTGCGTTTCGTCATGTCGCCGACAACGGGTCGGCCGATGCCGCGGGTGACGCTGGGCTATCGGTTCTGAGCGGAGGTTTCCGGTTTTGGCGATCGCACCGACAAAGAAGAGCCTGAGGGTTGAATTGGGGATCGTCTGCCTCGCTTTCTTCCTGTTCGTGTTACCGGTGGGGGCGACCGCGGATGATCGGTCGCCGATCGATACGGTCCCGGATGTGTCGGTGCTTGAGATGCTACGTACGCCGGACTGGGGGATTGCGCCGCCGCTCTGGGCGGCCGGCCCGGCGGTGCCCAACGGACCGCTGACCGCGTCGCCGCTTCTGGCCGCCGTGGACTTCGATGATTTCGATGACAGCGATCGCGATGTCGTCAGCGTGCGACGTGCGGTGGCCTACTCGCTCCTTCTTCCCGGAGCGGGGCAATGGTACGCCGGTCAACGACGGCGGGCCGGTGTCTTCCTGGCGGCGGATGCGATCGTCTGGGGGACATGGGGGTATTTCCGCACCCTCGGCGCCATCAAGAAGGACGACCATCGCAATTATGCCGGCGCGCATGCCGGCGTCGATCCCGAAGGTAAGGACGACGGTTTCTATCGTATGATCACCTTCTACGAGTCCCGCGACCGCTACAATGAGAACCGTTCCGAGACCAATCAGCCGGTTCCCAACACGACGGAATGGAACTGGCAATGGGACTCGCCCGTGTCGCAGCAGCGCTATCGGGACATGCGCAATCAGAGCAACGAGGCTTATAACCGGGCGAAGTTCGCACTCGGCGCCGCCGTGTTCACACGGATTGCGGCCGCCATTGACGCCTGGCGGGTGGCGCGGTCGGTCAACCGCACTGCCCGAATGGAGATGGCCCGGTGGAGAGTCCGACTCAAAGGGAAACCCAGTCTCGAACACCCGAGCGTGATGGTGATTCTGTCGCGGCGATTCTGAGCCCTGCCGCCGCTCTCACACCTTCCGCACCCGCGCGACCGCAGGCGCCACACCGTCGCTCCGCGTCCGCCGCATCGCACCACACAATCTCACCGCGTACGCACAGTGCCCGCATCGGTCGGCGCAACGTGTCACGGCATCCCCGTCGGCGCGCGTTCTGGTCGGCGGTCGGGATGCCTCTGTTCGTGCTGGTCTGGGGCTGCAGCGGTCCGCCCTCAGCTCTCGTTCCGCCGATCGATCGGTCGACCGAACTCGTCGTCGTCCGAACGATCGACAAAACATACCTGGACAGCCTCCTCGGCTCCGAACGAAGCCCGGCAGGGGGCGGCGACCTGCTCGGTGAACCGCAGTCGGTCGCGATGGTGCACGATGGCGAGATCATCTTCGCCGATCGTGTGGCGGGTCGGCTCGTACACCTTGAACTGGATGCCCGCGAACGCGGCCGGCGGTTACTGGTCGCCACCACCGGTGCCCTGCTGAGGGAACCACGCGTGGTCCGCCTCGATCCGATCGGCAACGCATATGTCTCTGAGGCCGGCGACGGGATGATCGGTGTGTTCGACCCGCGCCTCCGTTTGGTCGAGTGGCTGCCGACGCCGCCTTACGAAGCGCTCGGACTGGTCCCCGGCCGTACGGTCGGCATCGCCTTCGGCCCCCTCGGAGCCATGTACCTGACCGACGAAGTGAACGGCCGCCTGTACCGATACGATGCCTCGGGGCAATTCGATGCGGCGGTCGGCTCGGATGACAATCCCTGGGGACAGTTGACGCACCCTGCCGGAGTGGCCTGTGCACCGCTCGATGGTTCGGTCTATGTCTGTGATCCCGGCCAAAGACGGATCGTCGTTTTCGACGCGGGCGGAACACCCGAGACACTCATCGGCGAAAACGACCTGTCCGACCCGCAGGCCGTCGCCGTAAATCACCACGGGCAGTGTTTGGTGGTTGATCGCGGGCTGAAGGCTCTGCTCATCTTCACGCGACGGGGAGATCTTCTGCGGCGCATCGACGGCGACCGGCTCGTTCCCGGAGGATTAGTCGGTCCGACCGATCTCTATCTCTCCGACTCAACCCTCTGGATTGCCGATCCCCCGGGACGGCGCATCCTCGAAGTGCGCGTGCGGCACACCGTACGGTAGGCTGTTTATGGGACGGTCACGACCCCGATGTTTCCGCGCCGGGTTCTCCCGCCGCTGGGCGGCGGGAATCGTCTGCGTCACAGCCGTGCTGTCCGGAACTCCCGCTATGGCCCAGCCGGCATCGCTCTGTCGCGACAGTGCGACCGTGATCGGCAACGGTTCGGACGGGCCGTTTTGGTTCACCGGCTTTTTCGTGGTGCGGCAGAGCGACTGTGTCCGCCACGGCGTCGACACTCTCTCGAGCGGCGCCGATTACGCGATCGATTACAATCGGGGGCAGATCCGGTTACATCGCCCCCTCGACGCAGGGGATACGCTCAAGATCGATTTCACGCGTCTCGGGTGGGCGCTGCCGACGCGTCTGACACTGGATGATCCCGGTGCCTGGAAAGCGACACTGCGGAGTGGGCAATCGGACCCGGCCTCACCGCGTATCATCCCCGCCTCGGTCTCCCAGCGACAATCACTGTCCACGGCCCGCGGTGTCTCCGGCGGCGCGACGTCGTCGGGGCTCGCCGCCTCGTCGATTCGCTGGCGCGGCTTCAAGTCGTTTGCGGTCACGGCCGGTACGCGCTCCGATCCCTCCTGGTCGCAGGGTCTCGAACTGACGGTCGACGGCGAACTCACGAAAGGACTGATGCTGCGCGCCGCGGTCAGCGACCGCCTGACCGACAATCTCGCCGCGCGTCATTCGAGTGCGGTCGGCACACGTCTCGATCGTCTCGATCGGTTGTTCATCGAAGCGCGATCGGCGCGCTTTTTCGGTCGCTGGGGAGAGATGACCCTGGGATCGTCGCCGACGCCGCGCCGCGCGGCCGGGTTACAGGTGCGCTGGCAGAGTACGGTGCATAGCACCGGCGCGCACCTGGCGCGCGCGCAGGGACGATGGGTGCGACGCCCGATTCCGATCCGACCGGGAGACGCCGGACCGTATTCCCTGTCCGCCGGGATGCAGACCGGCGGCGTGGTTCGCGGTTCGGTTTCGATCTGGCTCGACGGCCGTCGTTTGCAGGAAGGGCCGGAGAATGATTACGCCCTCGATCCAAGCCGGGGTACAATCCTCTTCACTCCGACGGTGACACTGACAGCCGGATCCCGATGCGTCGTCGAATACGAGGAGATGCTCGATACCTACCGTCGCACGCTCGCCGGGGCCGACTGGTCGTGGCGCAGCGCCGACAGCACGCGCAGCCACCGTCTGGCGGTCGCCTGGGAAGGGGACGACCCCTCTCACCTGGTAAGCGGAACCCTCTCCGACGATGCCCGGACGCAGTTGGCGGAGGCCGATGCGGGCAGCGTGGCCGCTTCGGCGGCCGAATGGGTCGGACGCGGACAGGGGGACTACTCGCTAACGCTCCGTGATGCCGGTGACTCCGTCTTTGTCTACGCCGGTCCGGAGAACGGGGAGTGGCGCGTCCGCTTCGAAAACGTCGGCCTGGGCCGCGGCCGCTACCGTCACCTGATCAACGAAGTCTACGAATACGTCGGGCCCGGCCTCGGTGCTTACGAACCGATCACGACCGTCACCGCTCCCCGATCGGAGTTGACGATCACCGAGTCGCTCGACTTGTCGCTCGGCAAAGGCGGAAACGTCGACGCGGTGTGGACCGGCGTGGCGCTCGATCCCAACCGCTTCCGCGACGGCAACACCGACTTTGCCGGCAATCATCGTCTCGGCTGGACGATCGGACACCCGGTCGCAACCGGAACCGCCGACGGCCTACGCTGGGAGTGGTACCGTCAGGGCTGGGTCGATGAATCCGGACGTGACGGAGATGTCTTCGACCGCATGGTGCGCACCTGGAATCTCCGCCCGCACATGTACGACACGTCATTCAGCGAACACACCGTCTCGTCGTCGGTGCGCTTCAGCAAGCACGCCGGATTGTCGACCGAGGGCGGCATTTTTCGGGGCACCGATCTGGCCGCGTGGCGCGGGCGGGGAACGGGCACCGTGCGCTTCGGTACCCGCGCCGATCTGACATTCACGGTCGCGCGACGCGAAGCCCGGCGGCACCAGCGTAACGGTCCTGCCGACCGCTCTCTGGCGCTCAACGGCAAGGCATCATGGGATCCCGGCCCCGCGCGTCTGGAGATCGGCGGCAGTGAGGAAGACGTTGACAATCCGCAAGGCCTCTTTGATCCGAGCGTCGCGTATGCCGCCACGCGTTGGGTGTCGCTGTCGCGCTACGGTGTGACCGCGCGTCACCTCTGGGAGAAATCGATCGATACGACCGCGACCGGCGTACGGCGCGCACGCGAACTCTCGTTGCAGGTTCCCGCAACGGTCCTCGGCGCGCAATCCGGCAGCGGCCTGACCGTGGCGCGGGGGACTGAGTCTGTCAATCGCGGTGCCGTCACGCCTTACTACCGCGGCCGCCTTCACGCGCAGTGGCAGCCGGTTGCCGCAACGACCGTTCTTGCCGAAATGCAGCTCATCCGCGCCGGCGGCGGCACCCAGCGGGTGGTGTATCTCCCGACACGGCCGGGGACAGGTTCATACCGCTACGAGCGCGGCGAGTACGTGCCCGATCCGAACGGCGACTATCGTCGCGTCACCATCGACGATGACGTTGTCACGCAATCCGCGTACGACGGCACGCGCCGCCTCACCGTGCGCTGGCGCCCCACGATCGGGGGCTGGCGCGTGGCGCTCGAATCGCGCCGCGAAAACCAGGGACGCTACACGCCGCGGCGGTTCCGTCCCGGTCATTGGCTTCTGCCGTGGGAGGATCACGCCGACGCCATGCTCCCGGGGAGCTATCTGACCACCGGCGATTACCATCTCGTTTCGATACAGCCCGATGCCGCGACCGATGTCGACTGGCAGCTCGCGCGTGACCGCCGCATTGCGGGGCATGACGCGAGCGGTACCGCTGCCGCGGAGATCGACACGCGCCTGAAGACCGAAGTTGCGCTGCGGCGACGTTTCCAGCGCCGCTGGTTTGTTGAAGGGGCCGCCGCATATGAGACACGCCGCCGCACCGGCGGCACCTTCGCACCGGTCACCGCCACGGGCCGCACGTTGGCGGTCACGATCGGTGCCGCCAATACGATCGCCCGGACTCGCGACGCGGCGACGTTGGCCGCATCGATTCAGACCCGCCGGCGGATCGATCACGATGACCGAACCGAGGCTCGTATCGGCTTGTGGGGCGTCCGCCCGAACCTGCGTGTCAACTGGCGCGGTGTCCGCGTGAATGCAACGACCGACGCGACCTGGGTGGATGCCGGTACGTCGACCGCGTCCTTCTCTGCGCTGTTGGCCGAAGGACGGCCGCCCGGCTTCTCAATCACCGAATCAATCGAAGTGTACTGGGAACTTCCCGAACGCGTAACGCTCAAGGCACGGGTCAGCGGCGACCAGCGCGAGGTCGGCTCCAATCGCTGGCGCATGAATATCGAAACGGTGGCACGGTTCTGACATGACACAGACGACGCCGATTACGCGGAACCAGGTGCCACGGGTCTTTAGACCCGTGATCCCCGCTCCACGCGTGCCTGCAAACGCGCCGTCGAGAAGGCAGAGGCGGCGTCGCATCCTATCGCCATGCTCGCTGAACATCGTCCTGTCCCTGGTTGTCGTTCTTTCCGCATGCACGTCCGCCCGGGCGGACGGGATCTCCTACTCCGACGGGAACCTCGTCTACGGTTCGGTGCAGATTGAGTGGGCCGACACTGTTCCAACGCCGCTGAAAACGGCGGTGGAGCAGCGTGCCCACAAGACCTTCCAGGGCACAGTGGACCAGAGGCGCTTTGGCGACGCGACGCGCTCTCTTCTCGAACTGCTGGCCGATGAGGGATATCATCGTGCCGCCGCCGCTCCCCGTGACTTCACCGTCAACGGCGACGCCCTCGAGTTTGGCCTCGTGGTCGACCCGGGCCCGCCGCTTCTGATCGGCGGCTGGCGATTCACCGGTCTCACACGTACCGACACCACCTGGCTGGCCTCCGCTCTCGACTTACCGATCGGTGTTGTCTGGACGCGCGCGCTTGCCGATCGGATCAGCCGCCGACTTCACTCGTTCTCCCACGTCGCCGCCGCCGGCTCGCCGCAACTGGAGCCCGGACCGACTGACTCCAGTGTTTTTGTGGTCATACCGCTCACCGAGCAGAACCCGGCAACCATCGACGGCATGCTGGCCGCATCCAGCGTCGACGGCACATCGGCGTCCCGACAACTGACCGGACGCCTGACGGTCGGTCTGTCGGGTTTGTTCCGGCGTGATCGTTCGGTGCGACTGCGTTATGAGAAACCGCATCGTACCGAAACACTCTTCCGTCTCAACCTCCGGGAAGCCGGCGCCTTCGGGCGCCGTCTCGACTGGCAACTGGGCGTTGAGGAATGGGACCGTCTCGACCATCGCCAGACCGTGGACGTGGCTGTCGGACACGGAGTGGGTGAGCGTGATTTTCGTATCGAATGGCGCGGGCGTCTGGTCCGTG
>DATKYL010000310.1:0-4605 GCA_035528515.1 Acidobacteriota bacterium
ACCTCGACGCGCGCGGCAAGCAGCGCGGCGGATTTGAGGGATTGCCGATCCCGGCCGCGGCCACACTCCTCGTCGCATATACGATGTTGTGCTTTGACCTTTGGGGTGAACTCCGCTACGTGCGCTTTCTCGTCATTATGATGATCGTCGCGTCGGCGTTGATGGTCTCGTCGATTCCGTACGAAGATAAGCCCACCCGCTGGCGCACGCCGCTGGACCGCATCAAGTTCACCTACATCTTCGTCGCCATCGTGGCGCTGCTCATCGATTTGTCCAAGACGCTTTTCTGGCTGATTCTGATTTACGTTCTGTCCGGAGTCGGGCGGGAGGTGTTTGATCTGGTGCGCGCGGGAACCGGGCACGGCGAGCGCCGCCGCCGCTCGTCCGGACGACCGGGCCCGCCGGAGATCTCCTGACGTGGCACCTGATCCCCCCGTTGCGCGGGGAAATCGCCGATCCGCCTACCCGGAGATTTGTGTTGGGTTCGCCGTGCCGTGCCGGTATAATGAAAGCGTATGCTGGTGTTCCCGCCGACGGCGGGGTGGACGAACAGGCGTGACGGGATGACAATGGCGATCAACGGCACAGTGACGGTTCGACTCAAAGAGGGCGTGCTCGACCCCGAAGGGCAGACCATTCGCCGGGCGCTCGACCAGATGGGTTTCGGCGGAGTCGAGAGCGTACGGACGGCACGTCTCTTCGAGATCCGTATCGATGCGCCCGATGTGGAAACGGCGCGCGGACGGCTGCAGGAAATGTCCGCGAAGCTGCTCGCCAATCCGGTGGTGGAAACCTTCGAAGTGGAGATCGACCGGTGAGATTCGGCGTCGTCACCTTCCCCGGTTCCAACTGCGACTACGACGCCTACGCGGCGGTGAGGCATGTTCTGGGTGTGCCGGTCGAGTTTCTCTGGCATTCCGACTCCGACCTGCACGACGTGGACTGCGTGATCCTGCCGGGCGGATTCGCCTACGGCGACTACCTGCGGGCCGGTGCGATCGCCCGCTTTGCGCCGGTCATGCGTTCGGTGATCCGGTTCGCTGAAACCGGCGGACTGGTTTGGGGTATTTGCAACGGTTTTCAGGTCCTGCTCGAAGCCGGCCTCCTTCCAGGTGCGATGCGCAAGAACAGCTCCCTGCGCTTCGCCTGCCGCTGGGTGAACCTGCGGGTTGAATCGACGCAGACGCCCTTCACCCGCCGCTGCCAGCCCGCACAGATCCTGCGCATGCCGATTGCGCACGCCGAGGGAAACTACTTCGCCGGTGAGGACGTACTGGAGGAGTTGGAGCGCTCAGGACGTGTCGCGTTGCGCTATGTGAATGCGCGCGGCGAGCCGGACGATGTCTCCAATCCCAACGGGTCGCGGCACAACATCGCCGGTATCGTGAACGCCGCGGGAAACGTCTTGGGCATGATGCCGCACCCGGAGCGGGCGGTTGAAGAAATCTTGGGGTGTTCCGACGGGCTGGCGCTGTTCCGGTCGGTGCTGGTGCACGGGGCCGCCGGTCCCGGGGGCGTTGCCGACGTCGAACAGGCCGGCGCAACGGCGGGCTGAGATATGAAGGGCCGGGAAACCACTTTTTTGATCGTCGGGATGATCCTGGCCGCCGTGGCCGGAGGTCTGGTGGGTGAACTGGTCGGCTCGTTTCTCCCGGATGGCACCATGAAGACGCTCTTCACCCGGCACATCGCGATCGGCGTCGGCCAGGGTGTCGCCCTGGAGGAAGTCGCACCGGTACGCATCGATCTCTATGCCGTGTCGCTGGTTCTGGGGATGACCCTTCGGATCAATCTCCTGAGTGTTTTGTTTGTTCTGCTGTTGTTTATATACTTCCGCTGGTGGTATCTGTGATCGCGGCGATCGGTCCGGTGAGGATGATGTCATGATCGGTGGGATTGGCGCTCAGGAGTTGTTGCTCATTTTCCTGGTGGTGCTCATGCTCTTCGGGGCCAAGCGCATCCCGGATATCGCGCACGGCATCGGCAAAGGCATGCGCGAGCTCCGCAAGGCGATGCAGGACACCAAAGACGAGTTCGACCGTTCGGTTAATGAGATCAAGAACACGGAGAACGAGACAGACACGAAGAAGTCCTGAACGATAGAGCAACACACCCCGGCGACCCCACGACCGGGACTCAAAGCGCGCAGGCGGCCTATCATGTTCTCGGAAACCGACGTCGACCGGATTGAAGCGTGCCTCAAACCGGTGGAACGGACATTTCAATCCGATCATCACCGATTGAAACTATCGAACGCCGACGACCGGCGCATGCTGGTCCTGGAACTGTATCCCGAGGTCCGGCTGGGACGGAACCTGGGATCCATGGTCGTCGTCTATACGAGCGGTGGCCATCTCCAGCTTCACAACTGCACCGGGTTCGTCATCTCCGAGGAACTGGGCGAGGTCACCTTCGTCGGCGAGTCCGAGGGACGTTTGTCCGGACTGGTCGTTGAGCGCGAAGCCGCTTGTTCTCTCTACGCCAACGTCACCCGCGATCTCATCTCGGGTGATTTCACCAAGCTCGGTGTGGAAGTCATGCTCTCCGGAGTCGCCCTGTCGCTGGCGGAAGGACTGCTGGGCGAGGACAAATCGGAGTAGAGCCTCCGTCGGGCGGCAGCCCACGCGATCCGATCATTCCGATACGATGCCGGGCGTGCGGAACCCTGGCGGGTTCGCCTATAGGCCTGTGGAGAAACGGTCCCTGCGGCCGTGGTGCGGTCAGATCCGGAACGACTTCGCTCCGGCGAGATCCTCGACGAAGCTGGAGAGGGCCTGGCCCATCTCACGGGCGTTCTGATAACGCTCGCGCGGGTTCTTGGCGAGTGCTTTCCCGACGATGACGTCGAAGAGTCCCGGGATCTGGGGATCGACGCGGCTCGGAGGAACGGGATCCTTCTGGGTGATCGAATAGACCAGTTGCGAGATGTTCTCGCCGGTGAAGGGGCGCCGGCGCGTGAGGAGTTCGTACGCCACGACACCGAGGCTGAAGATATCGCAGCGCCGGTCGATCTCTTCGCCGCGCAGCAATTCCGGCGCGATATACTGGGGTGTCCCGACGGCGATTCCGGTCTGGGTCATCGAGGTCTGCGGTGAATCGACGCGGGCGATACCGAAGTCGGTGACTTTGACCTCGAAATTGTCGAGGACCATGATGTTGGCCGGCTTGATGTCGCGATGAACGATTCCGGCCGTGTGCGCGTAGTCGAGCGCCGCGCACACCTGGATCAGCATCTTGGCGGTGATACGGAAGTTCACCTGCACGTTCTTCCTGGTCATCTGCTCGAGCGTGTACCCCTCGAGATACTCCATCGCGATGTAGTCGAGATCGTCGTGGGTGCCCACGTCGTAGATCGTGACAATGTGCGGGTGCGACAGCTTGCCCGCGGCTTTGGCCTCACGGACCAGCCGTTCGCGCAATTCGGCGGCGTGTTGGGGGTTGCTGCTGCTGTCGACCCGGATCGTCTTCAGAGCCACCAGCCGGTCGATGGCGGGGTCGCGGCCCTTGTAGACCGTCCCCATAGCGCCCTGACCCAGAACGCCCAGAATCTCATAGCGCCCCAGTTGGGTGATGTCGCCGTCGCGTCGCCGAACCCCTCCCGTAGAACCCTCCCGCGCCATGCCCATCGGCTGCGGTGTTTCATCCATCAGGTCCCGCGGTTGAGGTGTGTCACCCTGCGGGAGAGCGGCTTCCATCGTTTCTGCCAGGGATATGTCCACCGGAGGCGGCATGTCAACGACACCCGCATCAGAATCAGAGTCAGGATCAAAAGCAGAATCAGGACCAGAATCATAACCGCTCCCCACGGAATCGGGCGGCGCTGAGGGGGGCGAGGACGCCGGCGGCGTTGATGGCGGCGACGCTGTCGCGGGAGCCAATGACGCGAAGCCCGCGCCCCGTACTGTGTCAAGGTCGATCACCATCGTCTTGGCGAGTCCGCTGATGACGCCCGCGGGAGCCCCGTCCGTGATGCGGCGGACCGGCACCCCGTCGGGACCGATCGGCGTCGATCCACTCCGCGCGCTCACCCGGGCGGGGTGGGACGCATGCGGGCCGGTTGCGGCCTTGCGCGGATGCTCGGCGACTGCGTGACCGCCGGTGACCGCCTCTGTCCGCGCGGTCTCGTCGCGGGGCTTGATCGCATGCGCGAACGCCAGGAACAGCACGATTTCCAAGGTTGGGAACAGCGTCTTCGTTATCAACTTGAACGAGTTATACAAGGCGTAATTCAGATTGACGAATAACAGCGCCATCATCACCAGGATGATAATGCGATTCAGAAGGGTGACCCGCGGCAGCACAACCGCGCAGAAGGCTCCGATCACGAACAGGATCAGGATGTCCAGGAAGCTGGACAGCGAAACCGTGGTGATGTACCGCTCGGCGAGGATATTGGCGGTGACCGTGGCGATCTTCTCGGTGCGCGACATCTGACCGGCGGCGCCGGTCCGGAGCATGGTCCCGTACCCGGTGGCGTTCACGCCGACCACTACGATCTTCCCGGCGATCACCGACGGGTCGGCTTCGCCCTCCAGAATCCGTGCGGCCGAGATGGATGGAATCGTACCGGCAGGACCCCGGTAGTCGACCAGCATGAGACCGCCG
>DATKYL010000311.1:0-5408 GCA_035528515.1 Acidobacteriota bacterium
GGATGCACAACCGCCGGCCGAGCGATTCTCGTACGGCGCGGTCGAAGACGAGGTTCTGAGATTCTGGGAAGCCGAAGATATCTTCCACGCCTCGCTCGCTATCCGCAAGGACGCCCCCGCCTTCATCTTTCACGAAGGCCCCCCGACCGCCAACGGCAAGCCGGGGATCCATCATGTGATTGCGCGGACGATCAAGGACCTCGTCTGCCGCTACAAGACGATGAAAGGGTTTCGGGTCGACCGCAAGGGCGGCTGGGACACACACGGCCTGCCGGTCGAAATCGAGGTCGAGAAGAAGCTGGGACTCGCTACGAAGGCGAAGGTCCTCGAATACGGGGTGGACCGGTTCAACCAGCACTGCCGCGAGTCGGTCTTCGCCTACAAGGATGACTGGGACAACCTCACCCGGCGCATCGGCTACTGGCTCGACCTGGACAACGCCTATGTCACGCTGACCAACGATTACATCGAGACGGTCTGGTGGATCCTGGCCCAGTTCTTCAAACGCGGCCTGTTATACGAGGGACACAAGATCGTCCCCTACTGCCCGCGCTGTGAGACCGGTCTTTCGAGCCATGAGGTCGCGCAGGGGTACCGTACGGTCAAGGACCCGTCGCTGACCGTGACGATGCCGCTGGCCGATGATCCCGAGACGGCGTTTTTGGTCTGGACGACGACACCGTGGACTCTGATCTCGAACACCGCGCTCGCGGTCGGCGCCGATATCGACTATGTCCTCGCCGTCAAGGATGGCCGCCGCTATATCCTCGCCGAGGCGCGCGCCGCGGCCGTGTTGCACGACGGCTTCGAAATCAAAGAACGGCTCAAGGGGAAAGACCTCCTCGGCAAGAAGTACCAGCCGATCTTCCCCTATTTCGCCGACCAGCCCGAGGAGAAGGTCTTTACGGTGCTCGAGGCGGACTTCGTATCGGTCGAGGACGGGACCGGGATCGTGCATATGGCCCCCGCGTTCGGCGCCGACGACTACGAGGTCGGCCGCGCCAACGGGTTGCCGGTCCTGCAGCCGGTTCTCCCCGACGGAACGTTCGAGGCAAACATCACGCCCTACGCCGGGCAGTTCGTCAAGGACGCCGACAAGCAGATCCTTAAGGACCTGAAAGCCTCGGGCCGTCTGTTCGATTCCGGGCTGGTGGAGCACACGTACCCATTCTGCTGGCGTTGCGATACGCCGCTTCTGTACTACGCGCGCCGCTCGTGGTATGTCGGCACCTCGCAGTTTCGCGAGCAACTCTTAGCGCGCAACCGGGAGATCAACTGGTACCCGCCCGAGATCGGCGAGAAACGGTTCGGCGAGTGGCTCGAAAACAACGTCGACTGGGCGCTCTCGCGCGAACGGTTCTGGGGCACGCCGCTGCCGATCTGGGTGTGCGAGACGTGCGATGAGAAGACGGCGGTCGAATCGGTCGCCGATCTGAAAGCGCGCGGTTCGCATCTGCCCGACCCGCTCGACCTGCACAAACCGTACGCCGACGAGATCACCCTGAGTTGCGCCTGTGGCGGCACGATGCGCCGGGTGTCGGAGGTGATCGACGCCTGGTTCGACTCGGGCGCGATGCCGTTCGCGCAATGGCACTACCCGTTCGAACACAAAGAGGATTTCGACCGGCTGTTCCCCGGCGATTTCATCGCCGAGGGTGTCGACCAGACACGCGGCTGGTTCTACTCGCTGCATGCGATCGCGGTGCTGCTGACCGGCCAGCCGGCCTACCGCAACTGCCTGGTCAACGACTTTATCCTCGACAAGAACGGGCGGAAGATGTCGAAGCGGCTGGGGAACGTGGTCGACCCGTGGGAGGTGATCAACGCCAACGGCGCCGATGCGATGCGCTGGTACTCATTGTCGGTCTCGGCCCCGTGGCTGCCGACCAAGTTCGATCCGGCGGCGGTGACCGAAGTCCGTAACCGTTTCTTCGACACCTGGAAGAACATCCTCAGTTTCTACCAGTTGTACGCCGCCATCGACGCGATCGAATCACCGCCGCTTTGCGACCGTCCGGCCTCGGCGAACGAATTCGACCGCTGGCTGACGTCGCGCACCGAGAGCGTCACCGCCGTCGTCGGCAAGGCGTATGACGAGTACGATCTCACCCGCGCGGTACGGGCGATCGCCGATTTCGTCGTCGACGACGTGTCCAACTGGTACGTGCGTCTCAACCGCCGCCGTTTCTGGGGATCGGGCCGCTCCGACGACAAGCTCGATGCTTTTGCCACGCTGGCGCGCACGCTGCTTCGGGTGGCGCAGCTCGCCGCGCCCGCGGCGCCGTTCTTCTCGGAATACGTCTATCGCGAATTAGTCGGGAAATCGGATAGCGACGGTAACAGACCGGTCTCCGTACACCTGACCGAATTTCCGGTGGCCAACCAGGCCGCGATCGACGCCGATCTCGAGCGCCGCATGGCCGCCGCGCAACGAGTGGTCGGCCTGGGGCGTTCGGCACGCACCCACGCCCGGTTGAAGACCCGTCAGCCGCTGGCCGAGGCCGCGGTCGTTCTGCCCGGCGACTGGGACGAAGCCGACGTCATGCGGATGCGCGACCTGATCGCATCGGAGCTGAACGTCAAGACCGTGACGATTCACACCGACGTCGGTGCGGTCGGACGGATCGTGCTCAAGCCCAATTTTGTCGTTCTGGGTAAGCGTTTGGGCCCCAAAATGAAGGCATTTCAGGCCGCATTGGCCGATGTGGACGCCGCCACCGCCGACCTGTTCCGTCGCGACCAGTCGGTCCGTATCACGGCGGGCGGGGAGACGCTGAGCTTTGGCGGCGGCGAATTGCTGGTGGACATCCAACCGGCCCCGGGGTATCATGCCGAGTCCGACGGGCGCCTGATCGTCGGGATCGACACCCGCCTCACGCAGGAGCTTGAGGCCGAAGGATTTGCGCGGGAGCTGGTCAACCGTGTCCAGAACGCGCGCAAGAAAATGGGCTTGGAGGTCACCGACCGGATCCGCCTGACCGTAAATACGACTCCAGAGGTGGCCGATGCGATCAGACGCCATGAGGATCGGATCAAGTCCGAGACGTTGACGGTCGATCTGATAGTTACCGAGGGAAGTGCGACCGAAGCCGACGGCGAATCAATTGATCTCAACGGTCAACCGGCCGCGATCCGTATAGAACTCCGGCAGGATGACGAATGACTGGTGCCCCGAGGGTAGGAGAGATGTCGTGAAGAAGCAGGACCTCGAAAAATTCAAGAATATGCTTCTGGAGCGTCGCGCGGCTCTTCTCGGCGACATCGACCATTTGCGCAAAGGATCGATGGATACCACGCCGACCGAGGCGGCCGGGGATCTGTCGACGCACGCCTACCACATGGCCGACCAGGGAACCGACGCCAACGAACGCGACAAGGCGTTTCATCTCGTTTCGAAGTCCGGCCGGTTCCTGTACCACCTCGACGAAGCGTTGCAACGTATCGCCGAAGGGTCCTACGGCAAGTGCATTTCCTGCGGGAATGACATCTCAGTGGCGCGCCTCGAGGCGGTACCCCACGCCCGCTTCTGCATCGAGTGCAAGGAAGCGGAGGAACAGAAAAAGGCCCGCGGCTGACGCGAAGCTGTGGCCGCTTCACCCCCACCGGCCGTGTCCGGCAATCCATCATATCCCGCCTCCGGGGTTCCCCTCCGGGCATCCGTCCGTTTCCTCTGGCTTCTGCCGGTGATCATCGTGGTCGCCGATCAGATCACGAAATGGGCGATACGGGCACAACTCGATCTCCATCAGTCGGTCGCGGTGCTCGGCGACTGGCTCCGTTTCACCTATATCCGTAATCCCGGCGGCGCCTTCGGCCTGCGCTGGGGTCACGATGCTGTTTATTACGGCGCCGCCCTCGTCGTGATCGCCTGGATCATCTGGCAACTGATGCGGCACGGTCACACCCGCCGTCTTTCGGTCTGGGCTTTGGCTCTGATCCTCGGCGGCGCGGTCGGCAACCTGATCGACCGGGTAGCCTTCAGTGAAGTGACCGATTTCATCGACGTGGAGTTTTTCGATCTGTATGTGCCGGCGTTCGACTTCGGGATCATTCGGCATCCGGGATACCTCCTCGACCGCTGGCCGGCGTTCAATATCGCCGACTCGGCTGTCACCACCGGCCTCGTCGCCCTGCTCGTGACCCTGTGGCGCGATCCGACCCTCGGACGCCGACGCGCCGGACAACCGGAAACCGTCGCGCCCGCGGCAGCCGACATCCCCGCCGACCTGCCCGATCCACTGCCGCCACCGCCGGACCACGAGACACCCACATAACCGGACGATCCATGATGTCCCCCGACGATCCCGCAGGCGCGATCCAACACCGGCATACTGTCACCGAAGCTGAGGCGGGGCAGCGGGTCGATCGTTTCCTTGCCGACACCCTCGACGATTGCTCGCGCACGCAAATTCAGCGTGCCGCAGCTGCGGGAACGCTCTATATCGATGGGCGGTCGGCGAAACCGAACCATCGGTTGCACACCGACGAGATCATCGAAATCACGCTCACCCGTCCCGAACCGACCGACACTCCGCCGCAACCTGAAGCCATCGACCTCGACGTCGTCTACGAGGACGACCACCTGATCGTGATCAACAAACCGGCGGGGATGGTGGTTCATCCCGCGGTCGGCAACTGGTCCGGGACACTGGTCAATGCGCTCCTCGGGCGCGGCGTGTTTGCCGCAGGCAGCCCGGTCGGGGGCGGACAGCGACCGGGAATCGTGCACCGTCTCGACAAGGGGACCTCCGGCCTGTTAGTCTGCGCGCGCACCGAATCGGCGCACCGCAAACTCGCCGAGCAACTGAAGGAACGCACGCTGTCGCGCATTTACCGGGCGGTCACCTGGGGGCGATTCAAAGACGACATCACCGAGATCGAGAAGCCAGTCGGGCGTTCACTCTCCGACCGCAAGAAGATGGCGGTGACTCGACGCGGCCGTCCCGCCAAGACAACGGTGCGCGTCATCGAACGATTCATCCTCGCTGAACTGGTCGAAGCCACACTCGCCACCGGACGCACGCATCAGATCCGTGTGCATCTGACGAAAATCGGCCACCCGGTCGTCGGCGACTCCGACTACAGCGGCGGTGCGGCGCGTCTGAAGGGGATCTATCCGGAGCGGCGTCCGTTGGGACGCGCAATGTTGGCAACGATTGATCGTCCCGCATTACACGCCTACACACTGTCTCTCGACCACCCCGCCACCGGTGAACGGATGAGCTGGACGGTCGAGCCGCCGGGGGATTTCCAGGCGCTGCTCACCTCATGCCGCACGCCCGCAAAGTGATGTGACTTCTCCTCGCAGGTGATGATCCCCTCTGGAGGGACACGGCATTCCCTTGTCGCCCTGTCCCCAATTGCGTACCATAGGCGGTCTTTTGCCGTCCGATAACTGAAGGGACGGG
>DATKYL010000312.1:0-8530 GCA_035528515.1 Acidobacteriota bacterium
CTTCAGCCCGCATGGCAAACTCTGCCGGGCGTGTCGCGGCAAAAACCGGATGTGTATGAGCGTCGATCAAGCCGGGGGTCACCACGCGCCCCGCCGCGTCGATTGAGGTGCAGCCCGATGTCCGCCGGACAGCGGAGAGAAGCCCGTCGGTCGGCCCCACCCAGACGATCGTGCCGTTGCGCGCCGCAACCGCACCGTCCGTGATCAGATCGAGCGCCGCCAGATCAACGCCACGCCTCGGTCCCGGCCGGGCACCGTCGCCGTCGATACACAGGAGTTGTCCCGCGTGGATGAGGGTGAAATCGGCGTCAACCATGACCACGATTTCCGGTAAGCGGTAGGAGAGTCGTGCCCGATCACCACCCAGGTAACCGGGACACAGAGAGTCTCAAGGGCCTTCCAGCGGTGTACGGATCCTCCCACTCTGTCGGATCAGAAGGTCCGTGCGTTCGATCACAATCTCAGCAAGTTGCTCGGGTGTCAAAGCGAAGAGGAGCACGGCCCAATCGGTGGGCCGAATCGATCCTTCGCCGCCCAGCCGGACACGCAGTGACCATTCGGTGCCTTCGGGCGTCGGCGCCACCGACGTCTCGCGCAGGTTCTTGCGCGGATCGAAGGGCCTGCGTTGAGGCCGATCGGGGCGCTGGAATCGGATCTCCGGCATGGCCATGAATTCCTGAACCCGGCCGCGGGCAATCTCATCGCTGATGGGTAGAATCGCCCGGAAAACCGCCTCGTTGATCGTCTCGGTCAGCGACGGCACATTCGCCGTCAATCCCTGCGCGTCTCTCAGCACGAGGCCGTCGGGCAGGGCACGACCCAGTCGCTCGGCGAATTCCGTGTCATAGTCTTCAGTAAGAATAACGTCAAAGTACTCGGAGGATGAAATCACTCCGAACGGTAGCGGCGGACCGAATGAAATCTTCATCCGGGGATGGAACCCTTCGGAATACGCGGTCGGTACGCGCGAACGCCGCAGCGCCCGCTCAATGGCCCGGACCATATCGAGATGGGAGTACAAACGCCAGGGCGGTCCTTTGGCAAAGCGCACGCGCATGCGTAAGCGCGCCGGGGCGGTGAGGCGACGGCTGAATGCCGCCTTCTTCCTCCGACGGCCGAACATGTGGTCGCCGGGCACCCCCACGCTCTCTTTGGCATAGGAGGTTTCCGCCTCAATCTCCGGTTCGCTCCCAACGGCCGGCACGGGGATACGCAGGAACGGACGCGTTGGCGGCCCGGCGATCCCGAGCCGATGCCGGATCCAGACAAACCAGTCCTGGGGCTCGGCGTCCACATCGTTGGTGTCGGCGAGATCGAGTTGCGCCAGGTCGGGCCAGATCTCCGGGTCGGCAGCGGCCAGCCAATTGCGCCCCATGACATCCTCGATGCGGAACGTTCCGACCGAAGCCACACGTGCCATCTCTTCTTTGAATCGCCGGAACAGGGATGCCAGACGGCGGACGTCATTCTCCGCGGGTTCGATCGGCGGATCGAGCCAGCGGTCGACGCCGGCGGGCCGATACTCGACACGCACCGGACGCTTGTCGGCGAACGACTCGCCTGCCCGGTGCCACGCCGGCAGGACGGCCTGCGCCGTCGCGACGACGCTCTCCAATTCGGCATAGCTGGAGAAATACAGTACCGCGGTCAACGCTTCCCACCCCGCGTTCAACGCTCTCCGTCCCACCGCGATCAGATGCTCGGCATCGTCGCCGGGGTCAATGCGCAGGCGCAAGAGCGGCTTGATAAGGTGGGGCTTGTACGATCCCCAGTGGGCATCGAACGCGGCCGCTCCGGTTGGGGGACAGGAGACGCGAACCCGTCGCATGTTATGCACGCGTTCCAGATCGGCGAGCACCCCGGCGAGGAGTTCCGCCTGGTCGATGTCGGCACCGCAGAACCGTATGCCGTCGACACCGGTCGAGCGCAGCACGTCAAGGGCATCCGCAACGACCGAGGCTCGTCCCCGGACGCGCAGGCTCCCCGATGAATCGACGCCTACGATGTCAACGTCAACATTGTCATCGGCTATTTCGACTTTGGAAATCCAGCAGGCGGTCCTCTCGCGATCGATCGGCGCGAAAGCTGGCGGCGTCCAGGATTCGGACCAGTACGCTTCGTACCGATCCGTATCGCGGGCGTCGCAGGAACCGTCAGGACGAACCGATCCGTCCGCCAGGTGCCGCAGAAGCGTCTCGGGCAACCACCCACCGAACGCAGGCACGAGCCAATCGACCCGCCCGGCCAGAAAACGCGGCGCCCAGTAGCCGTTGACCACGACACCTATGCGAGGCGCGTCGGAGCCAAAACCCAGTTTTTCGATGATCGAGGGAATGCGCGCCGCCGCTTCGACGTCGGGCACCCAGAAAACAATCTCGTCGACTTCACGGAGACTGCGGTGCCCGTCGATAGTGAACGGCGGCCGCCCGTCGGCTGACAAGCGGTCCCAGAGGTCACGGGCCAGGTCGACCGCCCGCAGGCAGCAGATGCCCTCGGCGCCGGCCAGTTGGAAGTACCCGCGACGCCACCCTGGGTCGCTCATTGCGGCTTCGTAGGGACCGGGGTAGAACCAAGCCACCGCGCGCCCGGACCCTTGCGACGCGTCCGGAATGACCCCGGTCTCACCGCCGAGGTAGCGACCCGGCTTGAGGACATGGTAGAAGAACGCGGCGTCAGGCTTGGCTGAAGGCGCTGCCATAAGAGAAGAACCGCCCTCGACGGACGTCGGGTCGTCGCAAGACTCTGCGCCGACACGTGCGTCCCCGGGCAGGCCGATCGCCTGACCCGACCGGTCAGGAATCGTAGACTTCCTTATGATTGCACTTGCAGACCACGACCATCCGGGTACGGAACTTCCATGCCCCGTTGGACGGGCTGACTTCGGGGGTGACGGTCTTCACCGCCTGCTGCGCCCCACCACAGACCGGGCACACGGCCCCGCCTCTGTCCTTCTTCATCTTGTCTGCAAACGATCTTGTCTTAGCCATTATCTGTCTCCCGAGTAATCCGCTATTATACGGCTGAATTCCCAAGAAGCCAACGGCATTTTCGGTGTTGGCTGAGCCTCGTCAGCAGCCCTTGGGCATTACACTCATCGGGAAGAGGGCTTGACGGGGATCGGAGGACCGACCAGCCTCTGGGGGATGGCCACCGCGCCGGGCATCTTGGGGAACCTGCTACTTCAGGAGTACCATCTTCCGGGCGAAGCGGAAGTCGCGGGTTTCGAGGCGGTAGAAGTAGACGCCCGAGGCGACCGGACGACCATCGTCATCACGTCCATCCCAGACCGTCCAGTGACGTCCCGCCGTCTTGAATCCCGAATCAAGGACCAGCACCCTCCGCCCGCGCACGTCGAAGACTTCCAGACGCACCTCACCGTCGTGCCGGAGAGTGTAAGCGATCACGGTCGTCGGATTGAACGGATTGGGATAGTTCTGGGCGAGAGCGTAGTCGGCCGGTAGCGGCGTCGCCTGTTTCATCTGCAGGAGAATCTCACGCAGGGCGGCGTGACCCTCTCCCTCACCGTTGCAGTATTCGAGTCCGGCGATCAGCTTGTCGACCACGTCGCCGGACCAGTGCTCGGCCGCCGCCAACCATCCCTCGAGCGTGAGCTTCGCCAAATCGACGTCGGTGTCGAAGAAATCGGCGATCGGACAGATATCCATGGAATCGACATCGCCGTCGCCGTTGGCATCAGCATACGTCGCGGCGCGCGGAGTCCACGCCGTCGCCGGTTGGAGGGCGAAAACCGAACCGTCATCGTCGCGCCCGTCACCGATCATACCCAGGAAGCGACCCAGCGGAAGAATGTCTCTTTCGTTAACCGCGCCGTCGTTGTCGGTGTCGCCCGGATAGACGCCCGGTCCGGTCGGAACATCGGCGAGGAAATCATCGTCGGGTGTCCCTTCTTCGATCCCGTCGGCGTCACCGTCGAGGAAGTTGGAGTTGGTGTCGGTGACGCAGGATCGGAATCGCACCGATAGGGTATCATCGTGCGTGAACCACTCGTCGGGGACGAACGATACTCGCCGGTTGTCGGTGAAGGAGCCGGTGCCGGGGACGGCAGCGCCGGTGAGCGCCGACCGGACCGAGAGAATCGTGTCGAGAGGGACAATCCTCATCCGTTCATCGAACTCGAATTTGAGCGGCTTGTCGATCCGCAGCTCCTGACCGGTCGCAGGCTGCGTGATGGCCACGCGCGGCGGCCGCAGTTCGGAGACCGCCCTCGCAGCAACCGGGACCAACGAATCCGCTTTGGCGGGATCGTTCGAGCGCACGCGCACTTTGGCCGTAAAATCACCCTTGCGAGTTGGTGTAAACTGAACGGTCCAGCGTGTCGACCCCCCCGGCGGCAGTGTCCCGCCCGACCCGAAAACAACGGCAAAAAACTCGCCTTCGAGCAGCGGCGCCTGCAGCACGACCGAATCGTGATCGGCCACGTTGCTGAGAACAAGATCCTTGGAGATCGGATTCCCGATCGCCGCCTTCCCCATCGCGAGCGGGGACGGATCGATCTGCAGAAAAGCGGCCGCCTTGTAGGCAAGCGGACGGGTGGCCTGCTTGCTGATCGGTGTCCCGTCAGTTTTGAGTCGCAATGAGTCGGTTGCTGTTACGACGATCGTGTAGTTTCCCGTCGACAGGTCGCTTGACCGGATCGCCCGCATGACGGTCGAGTACGGCGGCACGGCGGATGACTGGGTGAAGGCGAACACTATCGAGCCTCGCCGCGGGGTCGCCGTGAGACCGCCGGAGAGGTACACCGGGTTATCATAGGCCAGCACGAGGGCGTCGACCTGCACGGAATAGAAGATCGTATCGCCTTGCGCGTCGAGGGAATCGACGATCAGCGGCAGGAATCCACCGACACGCACGGTCTGATCGGTGGTTGTGTCCGAGCCGCAGGAGTTTGCGACGCTGAGATTGGCGCTGTATGTCCCCGGCTGGTAGACGTGTTGTGGGTTGGACACCAGAGCGCTGTCTCCGTCGCCGAATGTCCAGAACCACTGCCGGGGATTGTTGAGCGACAGATCGATGAAGACAATCGGGTCGGGCTGGTAGACACTGTCGATCTCCACGGTGAAGTCGGCGACCGGCTGCATCCCCACCACGATCGTGTCGCCGACAGGAATCAGATCGGTACCGCACTCGTGTGTCAGGATCACCTTCGGGACATATCGTCCGAGCTCCGTGTAGACGTGTTCGACGCTGGTGCCGAACAGGTGGTTGCCGTCACCGAGCAGCCACTCGGGCTCAGCTGTTTCGCCGGTGATATCCACGGTGAGGCGAGCCGTATCCACGTCGACGCAGCAGAAGAGCGTATCAACATTCGATGTGCGGGCATTGAGAACAGCCGTCGGGCGCTGCAGGAACGTAAAGAACGGACTGCGGACCACACGCACCGAATCACAGTCGCCATAGCCGGTGAACAAAACGCTGTACGTCTTGCCTTCCAGGTAAGTATGATCCGGGAAGAACTCGGTGGAGCGCTTGTTATCTCCGAAATCCCAGCGCACCGAATCGAACTCCTCGCTCGCCTCCACAAACTCGAAGTGTACCGTGTACGGTGCACAGATCAGATCCGTCACACCATCCAGCGACGATGTGATAACCGCGGTCGGTTTACCGAGAACCTTGATGTAGTCGGGATAGAGCACGGTCACCGTGTCGCAGACATTGGTGAGGGTCAGGGTGACGTCGTAGTACATGATCGCCGCGGGTGTATCGTATACGTGGGTCGGCACCGCCAGCTCGGAGGTGCCGCCGTCACCGAAGTCCCAGTGGTATTCGTCCACGGCGGCAGTCGCCGACGGCGTGAAGGTTACCGCGATTCCGACGCATCCCTCGACGACGTCCGCCTCGAAACCGGCGGTGAGGGAGTCGCCGACGCGCACGGTGTCGTAGGTTGTGGCGGTATCGAAAACTCCGAAGGCGACCAGTCGCACCTCGTAGTCTCCCGGACTGCTGTATTCATGGGTGGGACTTTTCAAATCGGAACCGCTGCCGTCTCCGAACTGCCAACTCCAGGATTCGTCAAGGCACTCCGATTTGTTATCGAACAATACCGTTAGCGGTGCGCAGCCCGACGCGGGCAACGCTACGAAAGATGCGACTTTCGCATCGTCGTGAAACTCGTCCGCGCCGATGTCAACGCTGGTTCCGTACCTGGGACGTTGTTGGCGGTCGATATCGATAATCGACAGTACTGGAACGCCTTCGGGAGCAATGATCTTCATCAGTAACGAGTCGAGTCCGATCGGCAAATCATCCAGAGTCTTGGTTCGGCCTGCATCCCTCGCCGGGGAACCGCAAGAAAGATGACAATCGCCATTAGCGGTATCACGAAACAGCGGACTGACGTTGAGCCATGCGGTCGCAGTATGAACACCATCCGGAACCGGGACAGTATCACCGTTGTCGAAGTACAGGCAGTTGTACATCGGCAGAGTGGTAATGTCGAGGCTGGTTGCGAAACCGACACCGGGCTGGTTGAAGGCGATGATGTTATTATCGAAGACGCTCAAGGACAGCTCCATGCTGACCCATACACCGGCCACCTCGACATCATTAAGGCCGCCGTTGCGAGCGACCGTATTGTTGAGGAATCGGACGCCGCCGGTGGAGGGGATGCTCACCCCCCCCGGTCTGCCCTGTGTGCTGATGTCTCGCGGGATAGTAAAGTGCTTACTGCTGTTGCGCACGATCCAGTTGTTGGCGACGAGACCGCCCCCGCCACCTGCATATTCGATCCCGCCGGCCATGAAACCGACATTGCCGCTGATGATGTTGTTCACGATGTGGGCGGTGGTGGGTGAAGCCACCTGCACGCCGCCCACGCACTCGTTGCAGTGCGAGTCCATCACCTCATTGTCGCGGATCGTAAAACCGTCGAGAACAAGGATCGCCGCATCGCTCTCCGCATCCATCACGACGATCGGACCCAGACCATCGGTGTTGTCGCCGGTCAGGTGCGTCGCAAAGGGACCATCGGTCGAGACGAGCTCCACCGATTGACGTGCGGGAAACCGAATAGTCGGCTCCGCATACGTACCCGGACCAACCATGATGACGAGATTCGGACTCGTCATGGTCATCGCATGGGTGATCGTGCGGAACGGGGAAGACTCGCTGCCGTCTTTCCCGTTGTCACCATAAACACTTACCCAATAGGTGTCCGGTACGGCCGCAACGATGTCGAAGCAGAAGCGATGGGTCGCGGATACGTCGTAGCCGTCGAACACCGAGAACATGATGGAGTCAGTGAGTTCGCCGCCCGGGGCCTCATATTGATAGACACCGGTTGCGGAATTGAAATCGATGGTCGTCCCCTCGGCAGGAGGCTGCACGAGCGTATAGGACAGGGCGCTCGCGGGATCGTCGGCATCGGTCGCAGGCAATTGCACCGAGATTGCGCTCCCGGAGTACACTTCGACGCAGGAATCCCAAGTCACAGGGGGAGAGTTGATGGTGATGACACCGGGAGCGAAGACCGGCGGATAACTGACTTCCCCACCGTCAAACGCCAGAGTATCCCAGGGTTGAACGCATGTCTGGATGATGTCGAACGTCCCCGGCGTGGCGTTCACGTTGACCGTGAACACCAGTGATCCAGCCGCATCCGTACCGGGAGCAAGGTCCACTGCGGCCACCGCCGCCGCGCGCACATCATTCGGGGGTGTAGAGGCCTCGGTCGGATCGGCATCGGCAGTGAACGCCCCTCTCGACGGCGTCGCGCCCCAGAAGAGGAGACCTTCCGGTGAAGCGGCAACGGGCTTCGGCGGGAGACCCAGCAAGGACTCGCCTGAGGCCCTGTCGTACGAGTCGAAGCTGCTCACGCAAGGGGGCGCCTCCGGCACCGCGATGCGCACGGCGTCTCGCGCCAGGAGGACGTCGGGATTCAGCAGGCGATCGGCGAATGACATACCGAGGCTGGTGACAAATGAACCAGTACTGCTGGCGCGGATCTCCAAGGGCACCTGCACATTCCACAGCCAGCGCGTCGGGTTCACCAGCCGCACACGGACGTCAACACCTGCGGCACCCAGCGGCACTTTCTTCGACACGACCACCACCGAGTCGCCGTTAATGACCGTAAAGGGAACGTGTTCCACATCCTGCAGGTCGCCATCGGAGGCGTAGAACGTAATCGTCACAATTCCGACATCGTCCGCGAAGGGGAAGTAACTCAGATAGCCCGTACCATCGCCGTAGTCGATGAACCACGCGCCCAAGGGAAGGGTACTGGTGGAAAGGACCGGGATTGTCCCTTCGGGATCCGACGCCGCCACATCTATCTCCACCATGTTACCCAATAACACCGTCTGGCTTGGGATCGGCGTCAGTACCGGCGGTTGGTTCGCAGGCGCATTGATATCGAACAGGCAGGAACTGTATGCGCAGCCGTCGGTGACATCGTATTCGACAACGTAGGAGCCCGCATAGCCAGGCGGCCGGGTCGCCTGATACGTGTTCCCGACAATCGCTTCACCCGGCCACCCGGTACCCTCCGTGATACCATAAGTGAGCGGCTGAC
>DATKYL010000313.1:0-3913 GCA_035528515.1 Acidobacteriota bacterium
GCTCGCCAAGATCGTCGGGCCGCCACTCACCGCCGAGGAGTATGGTTTCGCCGGTCGGCTGGACGATACCGATCTCCTCGCGCGGATCAACCAGGTTCTCGAAGCGATGATGGCCGACGGCCGTTATCAGAGCATTCATGATCGCTGGTTCGGGACGGGTGGGTGAGACGTGCCGTCCCCGAGCGGGGCATCCCGACCATACCTCATTCAGCAAAACCGGTTGAAGTCGACGGCGACGGGGAATAACTTTTCCTTTTCCCTGCGGGCGGATGCGTCTGCAACGAGGGGGCAAGGCGTTTAGCGATGCAGTTTCTGGCCGAGCAGGGCCGGTTGGCCCTGAACATTCTGCAGTTTGTACTCCCCGCGGTCCGGTGGACGATCGCCATCACCGTCCTGTCGTTTGCGCTGGCGGCTGTCTTAGGAACGCTGATCGGTCTTCTGTCGCAGACGCGCAGCCGGTTTCTGACGTTCGTGGGCCGCGCCTACGTGGACGTGCTGCGTGGCGTACCCCTCCTCGTCCAGATCTTCTTCATCTACTTCGGCCTGGGCGGCGTGCTCCATCTCAATCGCTTCACGGCCGGTGTCCTCGCGGTCGGCGTCTGCTATTCGGCCTACTTCGCGGAGATCGTCCGCGCGGGGGTCGGCTCGGTGGCGCGGGGACAGCATGAAGCGGCGGCCGCACTCGGGATGTCCCGGGGGCAGGCGCTGCGCTACGTGATCATCCCGCAGGCGATCCGTACGATCATCCCCCCGGCGGCGAACGATTTCATCGCCTGTCTGAAAGACTCATCGCTGGTCTCGATCATCGGCCTGCGTGAACTGACCCGCGCGGGCCGCGAGTACTATTCACAGTTCTTCATAGACTTCCAGACCTGGTTCATCGTTGGTCTGGTCTATCTGGTCATGACACTCCTCCTGACGCGCGTTTCACGGGCGCTGGAACGCCGCTATCAGGTGCGCGGATTCGGGGCCACGCAACTGCGACGGTAAACGGTATGAGCGACGGCTCCACGGGAAATCAACCGGCGCTGGTAGCGCGGGCGATATCAAAACGCTACGGCGACCTGGTCGCCCTCGATCGCGTGGATCTGACGATCGATGTCTCCGAGGTGGTTGTCTTTGTCGGACCGTCCGGCGGGGGAAAATCGACTCTCCTGCGTTGTCTCAATGGTCTCGAATCGGTGGATGAAGGCACCATCGAGATCGACAGCGTCCGGCTCGATGCCCAGAGCGACAGTGCCGATGCGGTCCGTGCCAACACCGGCATGGTCTTCCAGCAGTTCAACCTGTTCCCCCATCTGAACGCCCTCGACAACGTGGCGCTGGCGCCGCGCATCGTCCGTGGCATCCCCCGAGCGGGAGCCCGGGAACAGGCGCAACGGCAACTGGAACGCGTCGGCCTTGGTGACAAACTCTCAGCCTACCCGGCCGAATTGTCCGGCGGCCAGCAGCAGCGCGTTGCCATTGCCCGGGCCCTGGCCATGGAACCGAAGGTCATGCTGTTCGACGAGCCCACGTCGGCTTTGGACACCGAGATGATTGGCGAAGTGCTGGCCGTGATGAAGACTCTCGCGGACGAAGGGATGACCATGGCCATCGTCTCCCATGAAATCCGTTTCGTCCGCGAAGTTGCCGACCGCGTGGCATTCCTGGAATCGGGGCGCATCGTCGTCAGCGGGACGCCCGACGAGATGTTGACCAATCCGACCCATCCGCGCCTGATCCGCTTCATCAAGAAGGTCGTCTGAGTGACATTGTTCCTGCCCGTCCGGATGGAACCAGAAGGGTGGCCGGGTGTTAGCATCACATGAGATGAGTGATCACCGCCGCCGACGGTCCCACATGATTTTGACCGCCGGGCTTGTTTGCTGGTCCCTGGCCACCGCGCCGGCAGCGACCGCCGCGGGATCGTCCGGTCCGGTCCCCGATGCCGTCATCGAAGCCGCGGCATCAGGCCGTCCGATCTGGGCCTTCCTGAAAGATAAGGGTCCCGACCTGTTGCCGACGCCGAGTCCGGCGTCATGGGTTTCTCCGCGTGCCGCCTGGCGAATGGCGCTGCGCGGCGGTGTGTACCCTGCCGGAATCGACCGTCCCATTCACGATCCGTATCGTGCCGCGCTGGCAAACGCCGGCGTAGAGATCCGCGGCGCGAGCCGTTGGCTGAATGCGATCGCCGGCGTGGCCCTGCCCGCGGACCTCGAGGCCATCGCGGCGCTGGACTTTGTCGAATCGTTGCGTCCCGTCGCGCTCTTCCGGCGCAGTCTGCCTGAGACACACGAGGAGTCGCCGGGTTTGCAGAAACCTCAGGTGACGCTTGTCGAGGACGCCTACGATTACGGCCCATCGCGCCGGCAGATCGCAATGATCCAGGTGGACCGCGCGCACGCCGCCGGCTTCGACGGTACCGGTGTGCGGATCGGTTTTCTGGATAGCGGTTTCCGCATCAACAACGGCGTTTTCGACTCTCTGCGTCTCGTTCCCGGCGGCACGCGGGACTTCATCAACGGTGATGATGACGTCGACGACAACGATGAGGTACAGGTCCAGCATGGCACGAAGACTCTCTCGCTGTGTGCGGGATTCGTGCCCGGCGAACTGATCGGTGTCGCCCCGAGGGCGGAGTACGCCGTGGGGAAAGTCGAACGGATGAATGAGGAGATCGAAATCGAGGAGTTCGACTGGATCGCCGGTCTCGAATGGCTGGTCGATTCGATCGGGTGCGATCTGATTTCCAGTTCAGTCGGCTACGCCGACTGGTATGAGTACTCCGATTTCGACGGCAATACGGCGTTGGCGACGATCGCCGCGGATCTGGCGGCCGCGCGCGGCGCACTGGTCGTCGCCGCGGTCGGCAATTATGAGTGTGACCCACAGTTTATGAACATCATCGTGCCTGCCGACGGCGACTCGGTTCTGGCGGTCGGGGCGGTGACATTCGAGGGTGAGCGCGCGTGGTTCTCGTCGTGCGGGCCGACCTCCGACGGCCGTGTCAAGCCCGATGTTGTGGCGCCCGGACAGTCCGTCCGGCTCGCGTTTCCCTCGGGGACGATCGGCACAGGCAACGGGACGTCGTTCGCGACGCCCCTGGTGGCCGGTGTGTGCGCGTTGGTCCTGCAACGGCGACCCGAACTCACGCCGTACGAGTTGCTCGAACACATCCGCAATACGGCCAGCCGACCCCACGAACCGCTCAACACCGACGGCTGGGGACTCGTTCAGGCGGCCGTGGCGCTGGCGCTCCAACGCCCGGTCCTCCAACCCATCGGCCCGCAAACGGTCGCTGAAGGCGGTCATCTCGAATTCGGAGTGACGGCCTCCGACGCCGACGGTGACGCCGTCCACCTGTTCGCCACCGATCTGCCGCGCCGCGCGAACTTCGTTGATTCCGGAAACGGCGTGGGCCTGTTCACCTTCGATCCCGACTACATCCAGTCCGGCAGCGACACAGTCACGATCGTCGCCACCGACTACCTTCTTGACGCGGTCGAACAGGTTGTGATCACGATCGGCGAAGTCGATATGGGGTCGGTGGTTGGTCTGTTCGAACCCTGGCCCAATCCGGCCGACACCTGTGTGAATGTGGCGATCCCCGGCGCGGAGGTCGGCGACGGGTCGCGGCTTCAGGTCTTCACCATCGCAGGCGGGCAGGTATTCGAGACCGCGTTCACTGACGACAGCGTGGCAACCTGGCGGGGGGAAACCAACGGCGGCGGGCGGGCCGCCGCAGGGGTCTACCTCGTGCGGGTGACAACGCCGAGCCGGGAAAAACTGCTCAAAGTCGCCTGGAGACCGAAAAACTGATCCGGGGCGGGCGCTGCTTTGCCGTTGATCGTCTGCCGCCACCCGCCGTATAATGTTCCGATGCGAAGCGGGAGTAACTCAGTTGGCTAGAGTCACAGCCTTCCAAGCTGTT